>NZ_PJBY01000094.1:0-71736 GCF_002836005.1 Psychrobacter sp. Sarcosine-3u-12 | reverse complement strand
ATATTAATAGCTACTTCTTGCCAAGCTAAAACAAAGGTTGTTATGCCTGATAAACCTTTAGAAATTTCATTAAACATGACTGCTAAAGAGTTATACGATGCCAACCCTGAGTATAAAGCATTTCAAGAAGGCGACGCTCAACCTATGGGGGTTACCTTTCAAGGGTATGATTTTCCTACCTCAAATATGGCAAGTGCCATATTAAGCTATCCTAGCGGACAGATAAAGGTAAATAATGTTGTTACAATTACAGGATTAGATAAAATTGAAAACAATGACCGTACTTTAGAATTCCTATCAATATCCTTTTTCTTAGATGATACTGACGATGGCATCACAAATGAAGATGCCTATAAAAAAACGATGGCTTTGTTCAAAGAGTTAGAAGATAAAGGCTGGGTATATAATAAGGATATAGGTTCACCTCGCTTATCTAAAGAAGACAGTTTTACTTTTACACTTGCAGAGCATACAAGTAGTTTGGGTTTGGACTTTACGCGTACTCTTACGTTTGAACAATGGATGCAATTGAGCAATATACATACGTGGCAGTTAAGGCATGGAACGGATGCTTTTATAGATATTATGTACATTAGAGATACAGACCCTGAAACAGGTAACCGTCATTACTTAATGAGTCTGGACATAAGTGATCCAATCGAAGTCGTTAAGCAAACGGTAGGAGCAGATCATAGAGACAATTGGGAAAAGGAGTATGTCAAATTATATCCAGAAATGCCCACATGGAGACTACAATCTGAAAGCCAAGCTATCGAGATGGGATTAAAAATTCAACAAGATCAACCTGACTACACCCTACCCCTTGTACTAGAAAAAACAGGCATCGACACCAGTAAGTTTATCTCTATTGACCCTTATAAAATAACTTATGAAGAGTTTATCAAACGTTCTGAGGCGGGTGAAGACATGACGCCTTATTACGAGAATCAAACCAAGCCCAACAAACCCGAAATCACCAGCCAAGCGAAAGGCCGTTGTCTAGCCGGACAACCCTGCCCTAAATCAGGCTACTGGTTCACGCTAGCAAAATCTGACAGTCGTGCTTACTTTAAGCAAGGTGACATCATGCCTGATTACCCTAACAACCAATGGGGCGAAGTTATTTGGCAGTTTGAGGGTGAAAAAGGGTAAGGATATAAAATCCCATTATTCAAGCAACCAAGGCATGTTTGGTATTATGTTTAAACAAATTTTCATTACTCTGATTTGCTTTAGCTTCCTTTTTTTAGCTACTGCCTGCCAAGCAGAAAAAGAGGTTATTATGCCTGATAAACCTTTAGAAATTTCATTAAACATGACTGCTAAAGATTTATACGGTGCTAACCCTGAGTATAAAGCTTTCCAAGAAGCAGACGCTCAGCCTATGGGGGTTACTTTTCAAGGTTATGATTTTCCAAGATATAAAGAACCTACTGTCATTATTAAATATCCTAATGGTGAGTTAAGTATTGACGGTGTTATGTCAGTCTTGGCTTATGACGATAACAAACAAGCAAATTACAAACTCTCGAAAGTCAATCTTGGCTTTTTATTCAACCATAAAGTAAGCGGTATATCAGACGAAGATGCCTATCAGAAAATGATGTCTTTCTTTAAAGAACTACAAGATAAAGGTTGGACACATGCTAAAACTTTAAGTGAACCCAGATTGACTCCTGAAGAGAGTTTTATATTTGCTACCAAAGAAGACGGAAATACTTTCAGCCTTAACTATACTTATCCATTAACTTTTGAACAATGGATGCAGCTCGATGATCTCCAAACATGGCAGCTTCGACATGGTACAGATATATTTATGAATATCAGAATGAATAGACAAACAGATCCATCCACGGGTAAGCGTCACTACCTGATTAGTTTAGAAGTTTTCAATGAAGTAGAGCTGCTGCAACAAATAGTTCCGAATGATTATGATGAGTCTTTGACTAAAGAATATAGTAAGCTTTATGGCGAATTACCTGAATTCAGACTCTTCTCCGAAACCGCTGCCACAAAAATGGGTCTAAAAATCCAACAAAATCAACCTGACTATACTTTACCACTAGTACTTAAAGAAACAGGCATAGATACTAGTGAGTTTGTCTCTATCGACCCTTACAAAATAACTTATGAAGAGTTTATTAAGCTTCAAGAGGCTGGAGAAGACATGACGCCCTATTATGAAAATAAAACCAAGCCTAATAAACCCGAAATCACCAGTCAAGCGAAAGGCCGCTGCCTAGCTGGTCAGCCCTGCCCTATATCTGGTTACTGGTTCACTTTAGCTAAAGCAGATAGCAGAGCTTACTTTAAGCAGGGCGATATCATGCCCGATTACCCTCACAATAATTGGGGTCAGGTGATTTGGCAGTTTGAGGGTGAAAAAGGTTAGTTTGTTATTATTTTACTTAAACCACCTTCGGGTGGTTTTTTATATTTAGTCCTCTCCACCCAGCCGCAAACCCACCTCCAAGCACAGCAACATAACTATCAGCACCATACCCCTACTCTGACCCAAACGGCATTGGGTGGTCAGCACTTGACTGAGCGGTTAACGCAACTTGCCTCTGGGCTTGGACGGTCAGTTAATGATCATGCCAACATTAAAACTCAGTTAGAGAACATCGCTGAGGAACAACAAACCCAAACCACCCATCAGCAAGCACCGTATACGCTGATAGATAGCGCAGCTGACATAAGCTATGTGAGCGACGATACCATTATTCATAGAACTATGGGCGAGATGATTAGCACTACTCAGCAAGATATGATGATTAGTAGTGGCGATAGTCATCATCAAGTCAGTAGCGAATCACTCAATATCATAGCCGATGGTCAGTTTAGTATGACCAATGCCAAAGAAAATATCACCCTATCCGCCCATACAGGGAAACTGGAAGCAACCGCCAAGCAAGATGTGAACATCGCCTCCTCCACCAAAGAGGTAGAAGTCGTGGCAACCAATAAAGTGACGATAACGGCAGGCGGTGCGAGTATTACTTTGGATGGTAGCAATATCACTATCGCCGCCAAAGAGGTGACGGAAAAAGCAGGTAAGCACAGTAAGGCTGGGGGCGGAGTTGATGGTCAATTTGTATCAGGCTTACCTTCTAATATCTTGGACGAACCACCAACCTTTATCGAGCTTAATTATCTACACGATGACGAGACTCCAGTAAGCAGTGCGCCCTACCGTGTCGAGTTCGCAGATGGCTCTGTCAGAGAAGGCATTTTAGATAAAAATGGCTTTGCTCGTTTAGAAGGTGTGCCTAAGGGTCAAGCTCATGTTTATTATGGTGAAGACCCTGCTGACTTCAAGCCTGATATAGATATGGAGGATGGTATATGAGTAGTAATGGCTTTGGCGGCGGCGCACTAGGGATTAGTAACATAGGGAAGGATTACACTCCTCAAAAATATAAAAAAGCCAAACAAGAAAAACCCACAGGCTGGTTTGAAGCATTAAAAGAAGAGACAGGTTCGTTTCTAGCAGGTGAAAACACCTCGTCTTGGGCATTATTCGCTGAAATTGTGATCGGTGCAGTTCCTATTGCAGGACAGCTTATTGATGCGCGAGACATCATCAAGGCAGTCATGAACCTAAAAGACAAGCCCTCTGATACTACTTTGTGGTTTTTACTCATAGCAGCATTAATAGGACTGATACCAGTCTTTGGTGATGCAGTCAAAAGTGCCATTAAAGCCATTAAAATTGGCGGTAAAAGCCCTACTGATCTATTTGCCTTTATCAGAAAATTTGGTAAAGGTAATGCAGAGCAAGCGCTAAAGAAAGCGTTAGATGTCAGTAAACTAAAAGGCTTACTTAACAGTATCTTGATTCCTAAGTTTCTCAATAGTTTAAGTAAGTCTAATAAGCAAAAGTTAATTCAAATTCAAAAAGACTTTGATCGTTTCGCTCAGCAAATTATTAATGAGATAAATGGCTGGTCGAAAATGACACCGGCTACAGCGAGTGTTAATCATGCAGGCGTTGGTAAAGCTGCTGGCACAAAACCCAGCACAGCCTTAGCTTCAACCAACAGGAACGCTTCTGGTGAAACGGTTAATCATAATAGTAGTATCACGTCGAGACCTGCTAGAAAAGGAGTTATGAAGCAGCATAAGCCGAAGTGCTTTAAGCCAAGCAAAGACTTAAAAAGCAGATTTTCTAAAGACAGTAAAGCAAATGCAAAATTTGAGAAAGAGTACTATCGTCAATTAAAAGATCAAGAAGCTGGACTGAATAACCTTACTGTCGATGAGTATTTGACAGGTCGTGACGCCTTCAAAACGTATGGCAGGCCGAAAAGTAATGGGGCGCAGGCAAACGCTAGAACAGAGTATGAAGATAAGATTAATGAGTCTTTGAAAAATAGCTATGAGAAACAAGGAAAATCTCCTATAGAAGCTGAACGGTTAGCGAACAAACGTACTCCTGAAATAATGAAAGACCTGAATGCTCTACATGATCCTGATATGATTGCAGGTGGTAAAGATAAAATTAATCGACTGGGTCGTGCTGATGTGAATAAGTCCATAGGTGGACAATGGTCTAATAAAGTTGAAGCAAATAGTAGAGTTGCACAGATGGATAAAGCCGCTAAAGAAGCTTTAAAACAAGGCGGGCAAACCAAAATGAACGTTGAACTAAATAGATGTAAATAAAATATGACTAAAGGACATTTAAATGAGTACATTTATTATAGATGAAGACTTTGATCTTTTCATGGAAGACTTTGGACAACCTGATTGGCAGCAGCCAGTTGCACAAGCTATTTTTAATCGTTATCGTGGTAGATTGCCTGATAAACTACTATTCTATTGGGAGCGTTTAGGGTTTTGTCGCTTTAAAAAAGGCTTATTTTGGATAGTTAATCCAGCTGACTACGAAGAAGATCTGACTACATGGCTCGGCGATGAGGTTATGAGGCAAGATAACTATTATGTGATCGCTCGAAGTGGCTTTGGCGAATTATACGTTTGGGGTGAAAAATCAGGATTCACATTTGAAATCACTCCTACTCTAGGTTGGATATACCAAAAGAAAGGTAATGCAAAAGAAATAGCGTATGGAAAATCCAATCAAGAATTAGCTATGTTTTTTGGGTTTAAACAGATTAAATATACAGATATGGAAGACAATAACGGTAAACCACTATTCGACCGTTGTGTGAAAAAATTTGGAGCACTTGAATACGATGAAATGTTTGGCTTCGTCCCTGCCCTTGCCATAAGTGACAACGCGTCTATCAAAAATGTCGATAAAATGAATATCTTTGTGCATCTTAGTCTCTTACCTGACTTGATTGAAATCCAATACATCGACTTTAAGAAATTAGGACAAATGGCATTCGGTGTTGAAGATTCATCAAATCTACCTGATTTAGATGACTTAGTATAATTAATTATTTAAGCCACCTTCGGGTGGTTTTTTATTAGCGATCAGCTGATTGGCTCCACTACTTTCATCCTCAAACAGGTATGAGAGGAATTGACGATATGACCCCTGCCGTCAAATCCGTACAGTTAAACTTGGGAGATTTGAATCAAGCAGCTTTACGATAATAGTCAAACCACACCTGTCTTGGCGACTTATAGCCTAAACTCTTTTGAATCCTCGCTTGGTTGTAGTACAGCTCGATATAGCCGATGATATCATTGATTGCTACAAACCTTGTTTTATAGTCTTGGTGATACACTAGCTCATTCTTTAATGTGGCCCAAAAGCTTTCTATGGGTGCGTTGTCGAAACAATTGCCTTTACCACTCATTGAGCCTTTGAAATTATGCTACTTGATGATTTTGTGATAGGCATGACTACAATACTGGCTGCCTCTGTCAGAGTGCACAATCAATCCTTGGCTTGGACGTTTATTTTTGATTGCCATATTGAGTGCACGACATACTAAATCTGCGGTCATTCGCTTATTGATAGCATACCCGACCAGCTCTTTGGTGTATAAATCTTTGACTCCAGCTAAATACAACCAACCCTCATTGGTCCAGATATAAGTAATATCACTGACCCACGATTCATTAGGATGCTTAGCATCAAATTGCTGATTTAGTATGTTTGGATAGACAAGCTTGTTATGGTTGGAATCAGTGGTGATTTTAAAGCGTTTGTGACGACGGCATTTGATTTCATGTTCTTCTTTAATGCTTCTGACCATATATAGGCTAATATCGTGCCCTTGCTCTATCAGCTTTGCGTGCAGTCGATCAGCACCATAACATGCTTTTGTTTCACTATGTGCCGCTCTGACAAGTAGCTCAGACTGGTCACGGTGTATCTGTTGCTCACTGATATCACGACTCAGCCAGTCATAATAGTAGCTAGAATGCTTAACCTTTAGTACACGACACATAGTAGTGATACTAAAGAAGAGATCGTTGTTTTTGATAACGGCCTACTTCACTAACTGTCACTGCGGGCATAGCCCTACGTCTTGCGTCACTAAAACAGTCTACTAGACTGTTTCTTAACGTTCCTCATTGGCAAAGTACGCCGTCGCCTTTTTTAATATCTCTCGTTCCTCTTCGGCTACTTTAAGCTGTCGTTTGAGCTGCTTTATTTCCTGAAGAGCCGTCATAAGATCAGGATCATATTGTTCTGTGCCGATAAGCTTGCCTTGATTGGCTTTATTATGCCAATTAGATAAGGTCTGCATGGCGATGCCAAGGTGCTTTGCGGTCGCTGAGATATTGCCATTATTGTCTGCTATCTTCTTGACGGCCTCGGCTTTAAATTCGTCACTGTAGCTTCTTATTTTCTTGGTCATGATAAACTCCGATTAATACGCTTAGTTTACCAAGTTTAGGTGTACGGTTTTTTCAGCATAGCTCACATGATGCTATTGAGCTTTGACCATATAATAAAAATAGCGGCTACTAGAGCGTGTCCTCAATCTGAAAATGGTGATAAAAATAAGATAAATGGTAGCCAAACAAGGAAAATAGTGCAGATAATATCGAGATATTGACTAGCTATTTGACGTAGTTTGGCAAGAGTTAGCTATTTTTAGCCCATTTAGTCGCTTTTGTTCAGGTTGAGGACACGCCCTAAATATGTCTCGAATAAAACGGACATCATTTACGGTTGCCGACGGCGCTTAATAAGCCAACCGATGATAATCACGACAACCAGTATGCCAAATCCTTTGGAATAAGGGGCTAACACGCCTTCGATGACCTCATAGTTCTGTCCGAGATAATATCCCGCCAACGTCAATGCCGCCGTCCATATACTCGAGCCTAAAGCCGTCAATGCTAAAAAAGGCAGCAGCGGCATATTGTTCATGCCAGCAGGGATAGAAATGAGCGAACGAACGCCAGGCACCATACGGCCAAAGAACACGGCTGTTTTACCATGTTTATCGAACCACTCATTTGCAGAGGCAACGTCATCAGGTTTAACGAGCACGTATTTACCATATTTTTCGGTAACCGCGATCAAACGTTCTTTATCGAATATACGACCTAAATAATATAACGGTAACGCACCAAGTGAAGCACCTAACGTGCCAGCAAGGATGACTAAGATTAAATTTAAATCACCTCTCGACGCGGCGAAACCAGCTGCTGGCATAATGACTTCAGAAGGGATAGGTGGAAAAACGTTTTCGGCAAACATGGCAAATACAATACCAAAGTAGCCAAATTTTGCCATAATACTGAGTACCCATTCGCTGATTTGATTCATAATTATTACTTTCCTTCATTACCATCGTGACGGTCGTATTTTTTCAATTTTTGAGCACATCTAACCATGAAAATATCCAAACATTGCGATTAGTCTAAACCTACTTTGTGTCAAAATCTGCTGTTTTATGCTATTTATAGCACTTGCATTATGGCAATGATTAGACAAACCCTATGACCAGTAATTCACCTCTTTCCATGATATCTAGATGGATCTCCTTAGCCTGCGCTTTTGGCGTCTTTGCTATGCTGTACTCTTTGACTAATCTCTATGCGCAAGCGCTGTTTTATGATATCCAATTTTCTGAATTAAGTAGCATTAACTCTGTATGTCCTAAGAAAGTTTATAACCTCGCCACACCGATTGATGTAGCGATTCCTTTTATCCCACTGATGATTGTGCCTTATAGCTGGTCAATCATGCTGTTTTGTGCCAGCTTTTTTATGATAAAAACACCCGCACAACTCTCCTTATTAACAGGAAAATTAATCTTAGCCACGCTTTTCGCCTGTTTTATCTTTTATATATTCCCCGCCAAATTTACTTTTGAGCGCCCTACTGTATTAGGCTGGGCGCATTATGGCTATCAGTTTTTGCATATAACCGACAAACCTTTTAACCAGTTTCCTTCCCTGCATGTGGCATATGCTGTATTACTGGGGACGTCTTTATGGCAACTTTCAAAATCCGCTCTATATCGCCTAGCACTTTGTTGTATCTGTAGTCTCATCATCGTCTCCACCGTCCTGACTTATCAACATCATCTTTTAGATATTGCCGGTGGCTTATTACTGGCGGCGCTTGTACTGATCATGATCAATAAGCTGCGTAATAATTTAGTTTTAAAGTATTTAGTGGTGGCGATATCAGGATTTTTAATTCTATCGATAGCAGGATTCATGCTCAATAGAAGCGTTGCCTCTGGCACTTTTGCAGGGTTGTATTCTGTAGTCGCCACGTACTGGGCGTTAAGTTTTTTGGGTTTGGCATGGGCGTATCAACACCCCAACCAAACTCGTGATAAACGTTGGTTTGCAAAGGATAAGCAAGGGCGCTTACGACTGTCTACTTGGTTGATATTTGCGCCATTATTATTGGGCTACCGACTGATGTGGTATGTCGGACAACGCTATCAATTCACTCAACATAAACAGTCAAATTCTGGCTTATTGAGTCATACTGATATGGGCTCGAACTATAAAATAGCGGACTCTATATATGCGATCGCTACGCCAAAATTATTTGGCTTGTCGCAAATGAATAATAGACACTATTTGTATTTTTCAAAATTTTCGACAATTATTGTGATTGACTCCGCTGTTGAAACCAATAGCCATAATTTGAGCTTAAAAAAAGCGCTAAATACTCAGGCGGAAGTACACAAATTAGACGTTAATAATAACAGCTCATCACTCTGCAATACTTACCTATCATTTACCGCTATTAAAATTAAATATCTTTATTTTCCACTGTTGGATTTACAGTCTTTAAGAGAGGTTGCTGCTCAGGATTTTATTCATCTGTTTAAACAGATAGATACCTTAGCAAACGATGCCTTAGCAAACATTGGTATAGCGACTAATATCACGCATAAACAGCTGCCTGACAATATGGTACTGATTAACTTCCAATGCGTGATGGGATTATCCCGTAGCGTCGCCCTGCACGCTTTGTATCTGATATATCAAGGACAGTTGACTGCTGATAATTACGTCACTTGGATCAACGAGCAATATCCAAAAGCGCACCTCAATGACTATTATCTGCCCAAGTTACTCGTTAATAAGATAGAAATTTTCGCTAAAAAGAATTGAACCATTATTTTAAAATAGTGATCAATACGTCCTCGTTAATAATAGCTATGCCGTTTTGCGTCTAAACCAGATACTTACATCAGAATTCAGACACAAAAAAACCTCAAACAATCTAATGTTTGAGGTTGAAACTTTTGTATTAAAACTAAGTTTTAAATATGGCGCAGCGGACGGGACTCGAACCCGCGACCCCCGGCGTGACAGGCCGGTATTCTAACCAACTGAACTACCGCTGCTTAGGTCGTTTTTAGCATCTTCTCTTATTACAGAGACACTCGCTAAAAAGAGTGGTGGGTGATGACGGATTCGAACCGCCGACATTCTGCGTGTAAGGCAGACGCTCTACCAACTGAGCTAATCACCCTGAGCGAGGATATAACGAAGCACTGCTTCGTCCGAGCGCAAGAGAATTTACATTGTCGTAAATTCTAAAAACTCAGCACCTACATAAAGTAGGTATTTATCCGCAAGAGAAAATTCTTTAAATAGAATTTTCTAAAGCTTTGATTAACTAAAGTAGTCACTCTCTAGTTAATACTGAAATATCTTGACGATAATTTCAACAACATAGAACTTAATTAAAGCCCCTTGCTGTGGGTGTGTATTATATAGATTTACACCTGCCTGTCAAATATTATTTGCCTTTTTATTCGCTATTTTTTAACGATTTTATAAGCATAATGACAAGCCCATGTTTTTATTGGCTTTATATTTAACGATAAAGCCAATATTCTTTTATTTTATTAAGAAATAACGGATTATTTGGCCAAAGCTTTTTCAATATCAGCGGTCATGGCTTCAGGTTTGGTCGTTGGCGCATAACGATCGATCACCTGACCATCACTACCAACTAAGAACTTGGTGAAATTCCACTTAATACCGTCTGTCAGTAAGCCGCCTTTTTGTTCTTTAAGCCAATCAAAAATAGGATGAGCATCTTTGCCGTTGACGTCGACCTTTGCCATCATTGGAAAGCTTACGCCGTAATTCTTTTGACAAAACGCCCCGATCTCTTCATTACTACCAGGGTCTTGGCTACCGAATTGATTGCAAGGGAAGCCCACAACGACCAAACCTTTATCTTTATATTGTTCATGTAGCGCCTCTAACCCCTCAAACTGCGGGGTAAAGCCGCATTTGCTCGCAGTATTGACAATCAATAACACCTTGTCTTGATAGTCAGAAAAGGCTTGCGGGCTGCCGTCCATACGCTCTGCAGTAAAGTCGTAAACAGTACTCATCATCTATCCTTAAATTGATTGATTTTTTTGATATTTTTGGGTGCGCCTGCCTTTTTAATAATATTAATATACAGCGCCAATAATTAAAAAGGAAGCAACACGTGCTTCCTTTTTATACCTTTAGAGAAAAATAATCTACTGGTTATATCTGAAACTACTTTTCAGATTTGTCTAAATCAATAGAGACTGAGTTGATGCAATAGCGCATACCTGTCGTCTCACTTGGCCCATCTGGGAATACGTGGCCCAAATGTGCACCGCAGTTGCTACAGGTGACTTCTGTTCGAGTCATGCCCAGCGAATTATCCACATGCTCTTCGATAGCACTGTTATCGATGCCTTGGTCAAAACTCGGCCAACCGCAACTGGCATCAAACTTACTAGCAGAATCGAATAAGCTGGCGCCGCAACCTTTACAGCGGTAAACACCGTCATCAGTTGCATCATTATAAACGCCAGTAAATGGACGCTCTGTACCCTTTTCACGCATTACATGATATTCATCAGCACTAAGGCGCTCTTTCCAATCTGCTTCGGTCAGTTGGCTGATTTCTTCTTTGCTAAGTTGATTGTCTTGCATGATTGATCCTTACTTGAGTATGTATAGTCAGTCTTATATAAATCGGCTACGGTTAAAGCTCGCTTAGTCTACTATTTGTCGTAGTTCTACTTGTCTGCTTTGTAGCCAAATCACCTTAAGCTGATTGTATTATATAATCGATTACTAGGGATTTATCATCACCTTATTAGGATAACGATAGCCTTTATCTGCTGCTAGTCAGCATGATATTCAAGGGGTATATGATGACAAGCTTGATAGAGATGAGTAATAATTATCTATCGCATCATAGACCTTGTATAGCGTCACAGACAATGATGCTGTAATCAGCCACTTTAATCACATCGGTAGCAGCTGTCTATTTTTACCAACGTTATACACAATTATTTTATTAAAATTTTACTGGTAAATTTATGCTAACGCCCATGAGTAGTGAGGATGGAGCATTATCAAACAATTAATGCAAGTTATTCTTGCATTCGTGTATTAAAAAATACTTGCATCAGCCTACCTTATGCAATAATATCTTGCATTAGCACTGGATTAAGTGGTTTTGGATTAAGTAGAAGTTCATTCGATAACACTAAATTTAACCAACTTCTTACTTTTACTCTTTATGACAAATCGATTAATAAAGGCTTAGATGATTATGGCTGATGATAAGAGCAAAGGCACACAAGCCGAACGGTTGGTACAGCTACGCCGCGACAAGGGACTCACTGCTGAGCAATTGTCACAAGCTATGACAGCAGCGGGTGCAAAGGTCAGTCGCGGTGCTATCTCGAACTGGGAGCGTGGTACCAACGGTATTGTGTCGTCTAAGCTACCAACATTGGCACGAATACTGGGCTGCAGCGAAGGGTATCTGTTGCGCGGTGAGTTGCCTCATGAGACAGCCACTGATGCAGACTCACCTAATCGTGTTCACACCAAGGACGAGAGGCTTGATGTTCGTGACAATGTCCAAACTGATACAACAACCCCTAATGCCCGTAAAAACTCACAAAACAACCCTATGAGTGGTCACTCTATGAATCCAATAAAAAAATCCGATAAATTGCAAAACGTCTGTTATGACATTCGTGGTCCCCTACTACAAACAGCCAATAAAATGGAAGCCGAAGGCAAGCGCATACTAAAGCTAAACGTCGGTAATCCAGCGCCTTTTGGTCTGGAAGCACCGCATGAGATTTTGCGCGATGTGGCCATGAATTTGCCAGACGCGACAGGGTATTCCGACTCGCAAGGGATTTTTTCTGCTCGTAAAGCTGTCTTGCAGTACTATCAAGCAAAGGGATTACTATCAGCAGTCGATGTTCGTGATGTCTATTTGGGCAATGGGGTTTCTGAGCTGATTGTGATGACTATGCAGGCGTTAATGAACGACGGTGATGAAGTGCTTATCCCGATGCCAGACTACCCGCTTTGGACAGCGGCGGCGAACTTGGCTGGTGGCACAGCGGTACATTATCGCTGTAATGAAGAAGATAACTGGCACCCTGATATTGAAGACATTAAGTCTAAGATTACGAGCAAGACCAAGGGCATTGTGGTTATTAATCCCAATAACCCAACGGGTTCACTTTATAGTGATGACCTGCTGAAACAAATTATCCAAGTCGCTAAAGAGCATGACTTAATCATCATGGCCGACGAGATTTACGACCGCATTCTTTATGATGATATGGTACACACCCCAGTAAGCACCCTGACGGACGAGGTGCTGGTCTTATCATATAATGGCTTATCAAAATCGCACCGTATCGCAGGATTTCGTGCTGGCTGGATGATGGTTTCTGGTAAAAAACACCACGCGGCAGACTTCATCGAAGGGTTAGACATGCTGGCGTCTATGCGCCTATGCTCTAATGTCCAAGGGCAGTATGCGATTCAGACAGCGATGGGCGGCTATCAGAGTATGAAAGATCTGACCTCAAAAAAAGGCCGTCTCTATAAGCAGCGCGAAATGGCGGTGTCACGACTTAATGCGATTAAAGGCATCTCTTGCACTATGCCGCAAGGCGCGTTCTATTGCTTTCCTAAAATGGATCCTGAGATTTATCCTATCAAAGATGATATGGAGTTTATGATGGACTTATTGGTTGAAGAAAATGTCTTAATGGTTCAAGGTACTGGCTTTAACTGGGACACCCCCGATCATTTCCGTCTGGTATTTTTGCCTAATTTGCACGACTTAGAAGATGCCATGGATCGCTTAGATCGCTTCTTTGCCAAAAAACGTAAGCAATTTGGTACGGATTAAAGAGTCAATAACTATTAGAAAGATTAGAAAGGTACAAAAAAACGCTTATCGGCATGATGTCGATAAGCGTTTTTTGGTTGTTACTTTATGAGTAAAATCTAAGCTATGACGTTTCTATTTTAGAAAACGTACATCAAAATGACAAAGCTCAAGGCTGACATTGAAGCAGCGGCTGGTAAGGTGATAATCCATGCCAAACCAATGGGCTTCATTAATGCCCAATTGGTGTCTCTATTCACGACACCGATGCCAAGTACTGCCCCAACTAAGGTATGCGTACTAGAAACTGGTAGCCCCATGGTTGACGCACCCATAACGACAGCAGCAGCAGCCAGTTCAGCTGAAAAACCAGAAGCAGGATGCATTTTTGCCAAATTGGTACCGACGGTTTGAATAACCTCTTTACCGATAAACCAAAGACCAACAATAAGCGCCACACCAAAGGTCAACATTACCGCAGGTGGTACTGCCGCTTCGGTAGCAATACTATTGGTGCGGATAACATCCATAATGGCCGCAAAAGGACCGACGGCGTTGGCAATATCGTTTGAGCCATGACTAAAGGCAAAGGCCGATGCCGTAAAGACTTGCATCCAGCTAAACATAATAAACGTCGCCTTGGTCAAATCCTCTTTATGCTTACCACGGATACTCTTGGTATATATATAGGTCGCAAGCCACACCAGCGCCGCTATCATACCCATGATTAAGAAGCCTTGCAGCGTCGTCATGCCATTATTGACATTCTTTAGACCCTTAAAGATGACCAAAGAGGCCATGACTGCCCCGCCTGCAGCAGCAATGATAGGTACCCATTGTTTCAAAGCTTTTAGGGTATCAAGGTTGCTGCGCTCGTTCTCAATTTCATAAAGCTGTTTGTAATAGTCAGTCTCTAAATCTTCAACGTCACAATCATCATCTTTATAGATTTCTTGATCACGCAACATTGCTGAGGTATAAGCCAGTTGTTCCGACTCTGAGAGCGCCTCTAAAAACTCTTTATGATTTTGTTTTAAGGTTTTCTTATTGCCTTTCAAAGTCGCGATGTACGCCTCTGTTTTATCATTATACTCAATGATATTTTTCTTAATCTGTCCGTATAAAAGGTAGGAGAAAACGCCGCCTAGTAGCGGTGATATTACCCAAGAGATCGCAATCGTTCCAATCGTTCCCCAATTCACGGTTGATAATGCCATTTCGGTACCACCTAACGTGATACCCAATACAATGGAGCTACCAACAACACCGCCGATAATGGCGTGAGTGGTCGAAACGGGTAACCCTTTTTTGGTGGCAAACAACAGCCAAAATGCGGCAGCGATAAGCGCTGACAGCATGACATAGATGAACTGGTTAGGCGTTACTGAAAGACCATCCAGATCGACAATGCCGCTGCGAATGGTATCGGTGACTTCACCACCTGCCAGCACAGCTCCAGACACTTCAAATATCGCTGCGATACCCAGCGCTTGTGGAATGGTCAACGTCCCCGCACCCACCGAGGTACCAAAGGAGTTGGCGACATCGTTACCACCAATATTGAATGCCATAAAGACACCAAAAGCGGTAGCTACGATAAATAGCGTCGTCTGCTGACGCATGGTGTAATCTAGACCCCACCACAAAAAGTAGGCGGTCATCGCAATCAGTAAAATGCCAAAAAATAGATTTATTCTCATAGAGCCAACTGATTTGGCTGGCTCAGTAGAACTGTTGGTAATACCCATACGTTGATACGCCCTGCGTAAGGTGATTGAAATTATCTGCGGTTATTAACATTGCGACGCCAATAATGATACCGTTTCCAGTATGCAAAACTTAAGAGCGTATGCGCAATGTGCTGGTCAAATTACAGCTTCGATCTACTGCCCTAGCGCACGTATTTACCTTAACCCTTATCTATCATTAATTTAGCTATCATTAATACAGGGCGTCAGTACCATGCAATATCAAGGACCATAGATACATCATTCAACATGTCACAAAGCCGCAAGTGATAATGCCAAATCATTTGATTAAAGCATCTTGCGGCTTATAGCTTTCATTGTAATCGACTTCATCAAAATATTTAAAATATTTATATTAAATAAAACGAATGCTTTGTCCACATATCTCATTTAGTAGAAGGCAGAAATCATTACGTGCCTATTATATTAAATCTAGGCACATAATGCATGATGATATTGCAAGATTTGTAACTGCCAGTGTGCGAACCTGCTAACCTCTTTATTTAGTTATATATTATTAGGCATTTGAGAAATAACCAACCTTACTATGGCTGGTTATAACCGTTAACTGTCTGAGAGCGCGAACAGCTGTTTAATAGCGTGATCTAACACATCCAAACGCGCCTGACGCTTCTCATTGGTGGCGATGACGCACCAAGGTGCATACGCTGTGTCGGTATGTGCCAGCATATCAGCCGCAGATTGCACATAATCTGACCACTTATCGCGATTACGCCAATCATCATCGGTTAATTTAAACTGCTTATGCGGCGTCTCTTCACGCGCTTCAAAACGCTTAAGCTGTTCTTTTTTATCAATAGCCAACCAGTATTTGATGACCAACGTCCCTGCGGTGGCCAAGTCCGCCTCGAAGCGATTAATTTCATCATATGCACGCTGCCATTCATCATCTGTGGCAAATCCTTCAATACGCTCAACCAAGACGCGACCATACCAAGTACGATCAAAGATGGCGATACGACTAATACGATCCGTTTGCTCGTTTGGCAGTTTGGTCCAAAATCGCCATAGATAAGGGTGTTGTAACTCATACAGCATTGGCGCGCCGATATTATAAATTTGATACTCGCGTGGGTCGAGGGGTGCCACCAATCTTTTGATCGCCCCGCCTTTACCAGCAGCATCCATCCCTTCAAAGGCGAAAACGATATGCCGACCTTTGCGCGCACGTAGCAACTCAGCAAGACGTGCTTGTTTTTCTGCCAACGCATCACGGTAGTCAGACTTATCGATATCGGCATCATCGATGTCTTCTAAAAATTTAGGGATTTTTACAGGTTTAAATTTCGCTGATTTAATTGCTTGCTGAGCTTGCTTGTCAGTCTCTGAGGTTGTTGCCGTATTTATTTTGCTGCTTACTAGCGCGGTTTGCATCGCTTGTAGTACTTCATGACAGAAGCGATCGGCGGCATCTGACTTATCATCACCATCAATAATGATCCAATCATCTTGCTGGCGGAGCAGTGTCGCGGCTACCTCATTGAACTGCGCAACTATCTCTGTACTATTCCAATCAATTTGATACAAAAACTGCGGGTCGGCTTCAGCGTCATTTAATCGCTCTTGTAACGTTTCGATATTGACATGGAACCAACATTTAAGCAGTCGGGTTTGATTGGCGGCTAAATCTTGTTCGAACGCTTGCAGCTTAATAAGTTGCTGCTGTAGATACGCTTGCCATTGCGCAATCGGTAACGCCTTTTCATTGTCAGATTTGTCATTGTCAGACTTGGTACCTTCTGGTTTTTGATTTTTCGATGGTTTATCATCATGGTCTGATGTTGCCATACGCATAACGTTATAGAGCAAATCGGCATACCAATTACCAAAATAAACCATCACATCGCCATGACGCGGCAGCGCTTTGGTATGTGCTTGCCAAATCGGCTGATACGCTAAGGGACAATCACCGATGGTTGCCTCAACCTTGAGTAGCCGAGGATCTACCCACTGGCGCAATTGCTTCACAGCAGTGCCTTTGCCTGCCTGCTCCATACCATTGACCAACACCAAAAGCCCTGTTGGTTTGTTGAGGGTTGGCGGCGTCTGTTGCCGCGTTGCTCGTAGGGCATATTGAGCGGTGACCAGTGCCAACCGTAGTGCATCTTTATCCATAGAAAACTGATTCAGTGGATTAGGGGTTAAGCGCTCCTCTATCACTTGCTCACTAAATTGGGCACTGACCGCTTGTGCTGCGTTGGGTTCAGTCGTATTGTCATTTTTGCTCATAATGGTCATCGTCCTATGATTGAAAGCACATCTGCTTAATCATAGCATTTGACCAATTCGGTAAATAACGCTGCTATGTAACAGTTTGACATTTGTATTCTGCTTTATTTTCTTTTAAGGTGAACACAATCTTGAGAGCATGCTTTAATAGGATCATAAAATAATAAAAAAAGGCTCAAAATAGGCATCAAAACTCAGCATAACTTTGACCACTTCATTCTCAACCTACACATAATTTTCACCTTTATATAGGATTTTTACTATGTCTGCCTTAACCGATTTACAACAGCACCTCACACATTTTTGGGCGCTACCACATCATCAAGATGCTGAATTAAACACCAAACTCAATGAAGTGCAAGTATGGCAACAAGCGCGACTCCAACGTACGCATAGTGAACTATTCGAACAGCCAAAAAACCAACTGATGGCAGACTATTTTCTGACGCAACTATACGGCGGTGATGAGTTTAAGTTATTGGCCAAGCAGTTAGAGCGGATTTTGCCAAAAGCCAAAAAGCTTGAACGCCTTGCAAAAGAATCAGCTTTAGAAGCTGGCAGTATGGGTATCCAAGCAGCAATTCTAGCGATTGAGCTAGATTTACATTTGGCTCAGTGGCTACTTGCCCAAGACTTACCAATTACCGAAGACAATATGCTAGCCGCCTATCGTACTGTCGATGAAGCGAATAAGCGCCGCATTCAGATTACCAATCTTAAGGATGTTTGCTACCGCACTGACAAGCATTTGAACTCATTTATGCTCAAACAAGCGTTCGCGTTAGCAAAAGGCACCGCCTATCGCTACAACTTTCAACCACTGTATGACTTTATCGATACCGGTTTTAAAGCCATGAAACCCCTTAAAAGCGTAAGCAGCTTTATCGAACCGTTTTGTGAACGTGAGCTTGAAATTATTGACGAAGTTCATGATACGGATAATGGCAATAAGCCCTTGGCGTTTGGTGTATCATAGGGCTAATTAGAGACTCAGTTAACTGGTGAAATTCGTTAACAGAAACAATATATAATCGAAAAAGTATCTCAAAAAATAATCATAAAAGTGAATAACAGGATAATGCTATGACCGATAATACCAATGATAACACTACTCCCTCTGACCAAAAGCCAGCGCTCAACACCACGATTAATGGTCAGCTGCAAGATAAATTGGTAAGAGACAGCATCACTCACAGTCAAAACATCACCGCTCAAGTAAAAGCACGTCAAAGTCCTGTGCCTAATGCAACGACTGATACGAGTATTGATGCTAGCGTCAAAAAAAGTAAAAGTAATGACTTTACGCAAGTGCAAAACTTACCAACCGGAACCCCACAAGGTCAACAAACGACTATGCCAAGCCATACCACCAACGCTAATAATACGTTGAATGACAGCGCAAGCAACACTTCAGCGCAAGCACAAACTGCCAAACAAACACTTTTTAACCAGCGTGATGACATCAATAATCCGCATACGCCTGATACTGATGGTAATGAGCAAACGCATTTTGGTTATAAAACGGTCAATAAAGCAGAAAAGCAAGCGCGCGTTGCTGATGTCTTTACCTCAGTCGCCAAAAAATACGACATTATGAATGACTTAATGTCATTTGGTATTCATCGCTTATGGAAACGTTATGCGATTAGCTTGTCAGGCGTACGTGCGGGTCAGCATGTACTCGATATCGCTGGCGGTACAGGTGATTTGGCCAAAGTATTTAGTCGTGAAGTCGGTCGCAACGGTAAAGTCGTGTTATCTGATATTAATGCGGCCATGTTAGAAGTTGGTCGTGAGCGCTTGATTAATGCTGGCTCCAATAATGTCGATTTTGTACTTGCCAATGCTGAAACATTAGCGCCATTTGATGACAATAGCTTTGATTTGCTTACCATCAGCTTTGGTCTGCGGAATGTCACGGACAAAGACGCTGCGTTAAAATCTATGTATCGCGTACTGAAACCGGGCGGTCGTTTATTGATTTTAGAATTCTCAAAACCTGTGTTTGAGCCATTATCAAAAGCCTATGATTTATACTCATTTACCGCATTACCAATGATGGGCAAGCTGATTGCCAATGATGCAGAAAGCTATCAATACTTGGCTGAATCGATTCGTATGCACCCTGATCAGCAGACGCTAAAGCAAATGATGCAGCAAGCGGGCTTTGAGAATTGTGATTATCACAACTTGACCGCTGGTATCGTTGCTGTGCATCGCGGTTTTAAAGCGTAGTTTTAGAAAAGAATAGTTTTAGAGCGTAGTTTTAAAAGCTGCTTATACAAACAAGCTTCTTCATAATGTAAAAACGTCTGTCATTAGGTAGGCGTTTAATCATAGTCATAACAGCCAATATTGAAATATGCGCCAGGCTTATGGCGCTCAACCAAACATGTGAGAGCCTTATGCTGACTGTTTTACTTTTGGCAGGTGCCGAAAAGCTGATTAACCTAGCCATTGCGAGTGATGAGATTACCAAATCAGGATTGGCACCATTGGCTGGCAAAGTGTTGCGACTGAATATGGCAATGCCTGAGATTCGTTTGGATATTCTATTCACCCATGAGCGTTTGCGTTTTGAGCCGGTGACGACAGACAGCGTGTTTGAGACGAGCGGCCGTATGAACGAGCGCCAACAAGCCAGTATGGAGCGCGCTCGGATCGGTCATAGTCGTCCAGACTGCACCATTACCGTAGACAATCCAGCGCAATTGCTGAATCTGATGCGCGGCACTGAGGGCAACCTGCCTATCGCGGGTGATTACAAAGTGCTCATGCAGCTTAAACAACTGGTCGCAGGCTTTGACCCAGATGTCGCAGGACAGCTTGAGCCATTTATCGGTAAGCCAATGGCCAGTCAGTTGCATCTACTCATATCCCAACTCAAAGGCAGCTGGCGTCATAGTGCCAAACGCGCTTTTGATGACGTCAGTGATTGGGCCAATGATGTGGCGGGTAATAGTGTGCCTGACCCTGTTGAGCTGGCAGAAGTCAATGACCTTAAACAGCAGCTGTTAAAACTGCGCGCTGACGTTGAGCGTGAAGAAGCCAAGCTTGCTGCTATCAAAGAAGAGCAGACGCGTTTTATCAATAATTCGTTTCATCAGTAGCTTGCTTAATGGCTAATTGGTTCATGAATCACTGGTTTCCTTAATAACTTATGTTTTGAATGACAAATAAACGATTGATAACTTATTACGCTTAGGGTTTGTTTGACTATCGCTTTCGTAGGAGAAATCAAACAAACCATAGGCACAGCGCCCACCCTATTTCTGAATTTTTAGAGTACCTATATCCCATGCTACTATCCCACCATGCCCGACTACGTGAACTTTGGCGCATTGCCGCAATGTATCGTATTGATACACACCTTCCTCTCGAAGAGGTACCGCAGCTGCAACCTTTGGCACGTTTGATTCGTACGCATCGGGCAGCTTGGGGTAAAAAACATCAGCCCAATGCCATTAAGTATGCGCTTGAAGATATGGGTACGTTATTTTTGAAACTGGGTCAATTGCTCTCGACGCGCCGCGATTTGGTGCTGCCTGAGATTATCGAGCAATTGGTGCAGCTACAAGACAAAGTCAAGCCTTTCGACTCGGACGTTGCTATTGCCCAAATTCAAGACCAAAAAAATGGTTTGGGTCAATCTATCGCCACGCTATTTGCCCGCTTTGATGTTAAGCCGTTAGCAGCAGCTTCTATCGCTCAAGTACATACGGCGGCTCTACATGATGGTCGTGAAGTAGTGGTAAAGGTGGTTCGTCCTGATATTCGTACTACCATTATCTCTGACTTTGAGCTACTGCGTGAGCTTGCCAGTTGGGCATCGGCGCGTATCGAAGCGGCGCGTGCCATTCATATCGTTGATATTGTCGAAGACTATCGCCAAGTGATGCTGAATGAATTGGATTTAACGTTAGAGGCGGACAATACCACGCAGATGCGTAATAACTTCTTGGGTTCAGCACTGATGTATGTGCCTGAAGTTTATGATGCGGCCAAAAACGTCATGGTGATGGAGCGTATCCAAGGCGTTCCTATCTCGCAAGTTGAGGTATTTGATCAACTTGGTTATGACCGAGCAGCATTGGCAAAGAAAGGCTTAACGATATTTTTTACCCAAGTATTTCGCGATAACTTTTTCCATGCCGATATGCATCCGGGTAATGTCTTTGTAGAAACGCCGCCAGTCAAAACACTCACTGCAGATATGGCAGCGGTGGATTTGGGTCATGAGCCACGCTATATTGGTCTTGATTGCGCCATAATGGGTACGCTATCAAAAGACGATCAGCTTATCGTCGCGCGTATGCTGTTGGCGGTAATGAATAACAACTTTACGGCGATGGTTGATATCGTCAGCCGTGCTGGTTGGATACCGCCCAATACCGATAAGCATGCTTTAATGCGCGATATGAAACGTACTGTCGGCCCGATGCTGCAAAAATCTATTAATGATATCGACTTTGCTGGTGTGTTAATGCAGATTTTAGATATCGCCCGTCGCCACCATATGAGTATTCCGCCGCAATTAATGCTGCTACTCAAAACTTTGGTGCATGTCGAAGGACTTGGTCGTGATTTATATCCTGACCTTGATATCTGGTCGCTCGCCAAGCCCATTTTAAGTAGCTGGATTAAAGAGCAGCTCGATCCGATGCGTAACTTGCAACACTTACGCCAGCAGTTGCCAGAGATTTTATTATCAACGACTGATATTCCTAAGCTACTAGATCAAGGTCTACAAAGCCTTGCCTCACAAGGGTCGCGCCAAGACAGTCAGCTGCGAGAAATACAGCAGATACGCGCTGACATGCTTAATGATCGTCGCCGTGATTGGCTAGCGCTGTCAGGTTTTGCCGTGTTTATTGCCATCGCTACACAAGTCGGTTGGTTTGCGCCTATCTTTTATTTATTGGCTATGATTGTCGTTATTTGGCGGGTTCTAGCTTAAGCATATTTTTGAGCTTTATATCCTTCATAAAAAATGCGCCTACTTTTAATGATTTAAATTAAAAGTAGGCGCATTTTGTTTTCATTATTAAAGCATTTGATCAATCGCCATCTGCGTTAATACCCGACCACGCGCCGTACGTAATACATAACCTTGCTGAATGAGGTATGGCTCAATCACATCCTCGAGCGTACCGCGATCCTCAGCCATAGCCGCTGCGACTGCTTCAACGCCAGCTGGACCACCATCAAAACGCTCGTGTAATATCTCAATATAACGTCTGTCCAGATGGTCAAGACCACGTCTATCAACGGCCAGCATATCGAGTGCACTACCCGCAATCGCACCATTGATACTACCGTCGCCTCTCACTTCAGCATAATCACGCACACGGCGCAGTAAACGATTGGCAATCCTTGGCGTCCCACGTGCACGGCGCGCGATCTCTACCGCCCCGTCTTCACTCATCGGTACACGCATCAAGCGGGCGGCACGACTCACAATCGTCGTCAAGTCAGCTATATTGTAAAACTCTAAGCGCTGCACAATCCCAAAACGATCACGCAATGGCGACGTCAGCAGACCTGCTCGGGTGGTTGCCGCAACTAGAGTAAAGGGCGGCAAATCAAGCTTGATAGAACGCGCCGCCGGCCCTTCGCCAATCATAATATCTAGCTGAAAATCTTCCATCGCTGGATACAGTATCTCTTCAATGACCGAACTCAAACGATGGATTTCATCGATAAATAGGACATCACCTTCTTCTAAATTGGTCAGCATCGCTGCCAAATCACCTGGGCGCTCAAGCACTGGCCCTGAGGTAGAACGCAGATTACCACCCATCTCACGAGCAATAATATTGGCAAGCGTGGTTTTACCCAAACCTGGTGGACCAAAAATCAGTGTATGATCCAATGGCTCACCACGACCACGTGCCGCGCCAATAAAAACTTCCATCTGCTCACGCACCACCGGCTGACCAATGTATTCAGCCAATAATGCCGGTCGAATATTGGAGTCAGGCGCATCACCTGCCCCCTCGAATGGATTAATCAAACGATCTTGCATCATATGTTTTATCATTATATTAAAAAATTAGGTATAAATAGCATAACCAAACGCTACGCATAAGTCATGCAAAACATCATAAAGCAGAGAGTCAATAAAACACAGTCTAAAACAAAAATAAGCGACAATGAATGTCGCTTATCTGTTTGATATTAAGAGATGTTGTTGCTACTCGTAAGTCGAATGATTAAAAGCCAGAGAGCTGTTGCAACGTGGCTTTTAGCAAACCTTGGGTATCGGCAAAGGTATCGCCATTACTTTTAGCAGCTTTAATCGCTTGCTGAGCTTCTCTTTCTTTATAGCCAAGACTGATCAAAGCGCCTTCAACCTCAGCGATGATGTTGCCCTCGTGAGACACCTCAGCAGGTTGCATAGCAAACTCTAAATGACCGCTATCGACTTCAATATTTTTCAGCTTATCTTTTAGCTCAATCAATAGGCGCTGTGCTGTCTTTTTACCAATACCCGGGATACGGGTTAATGCCGTCTCTGACTCTTGCTCGACGTGCATTTTTAGCTCAGCAGCTGACATTGCCGATAGCATGGCTAATGCCATTTTTGCGCCAACGCCATTTATTTTAATCAATTGACGAAAGACATCGCGCTCTTTACGATCGATAAAACCATAAAGCAGCTGCGCATCTTCACGCACATGAAAATGCGTCCAAATGCTCGCCTGCTCGTTGAGACGCAACTGGCAAAATGACGGTAGCGGTAGCTCAATATCATAGCCGACACCAGAGGTGGTCATGACACAGGCAGTCGGTGCCATCAAATACTGCACTTGTCCGCTAATCAATCCAATCATAACCCACTATCTCTTATAAGAATTATCATAAAATTCAGCCAGCTGCAGAACGAAATATCTCAATAATCATTTATTCGATAAGTACTTTTAACGTCAAATCTACTAATAAAAATCGACCATACCTTCAAGACTAATAGGGCGAATCTTATGTGCTTGACCAGCAGAACCAAAAGCTTCAAAACGATTGGTACAGATATCTGACATCGCAACCATAGACGCTTTAAAGTATTTACGGGGATCAAACTCGCTTGGGTTTTCTACTAAGAATTTACGGATTGCACCTGTTGATGCCAAACGTAAATCGGTATCGATATTGACTTTACGGACACCATGCTTAATCGCTTCAACGATTTGCTCAACCGGTACACCATAAGTCTCACCGATATCACCGCCATTTTCATTGATGACTTTAAGCCACTCTTGCGGCACTGACGACGAACCATGCATGACCAAATGGGTGTTAGGGATACGGGCATGAATCTCTTTTACGCGCTCAATGGATAAGATATCGCCCGTCGGTGGACGCGTGAATTTATAAGCACCGTGACTGGTACCAATGGCAATGGCTAGCGCATCAACGTTGGTGTCTTTAACGAACTGCTCAGCTTCATCAGCACTGGTCAATAGCTGCTCGTGATCTAATATACCTTCTGCTCCAGAGCCGTCTTCTTCGCCTGCCATACCGGTCTCAAGACTGCCCAAGCAACCAATTTCGCCTTCTACCGACACGCCACATGCGTGTGCCATCTTGACGACTTCGCGAGTCACGCTGGCATTATAATCATAGTCCATTGGCGTTTTGCCATCTTCACCGAGCGAGCCGTCCATCATCACTGATGAGAAGCCAAGCTGAATTGAGCGCTGGCAAATAGCAGGTGACATACCATGATCCTGATGCATCACTACTGGGATATGTGGCCACTCTTCGATAGCTGCGATAATCAAATGACGTAAAAACGCCGACCCTGCATAACTACGTGCTCCAGCACTGGCTTGGACGATGACAGGTGAGTCACAGGCGTCGGCCGCCATCATAATTGCACGCATCTGCTCTAAGTTGTTGACGTTAAAAGCAGGAACACCATAGCTATGCTCAGCAGCATGATCCAAAAGTTGACGTAAAGATATTAAGGCCATAAAACGCTCTCTGATTAGATTTTAAAATAAATACTTGTAATTATGTGGTGATTACAAGTGTTCTATCCTCGCTGCAAGGTCGTTAAATCGACAAGCAGCACTATAGAACGGGTGGGAAAAAATGCAGGATTTTGATTAGCAATTAGCACGCGCCGATTATAGCAAATTTTGATCGTGCTTCGTAGCGGTTGCACGACTATTTATTGAGATGACAGGTTTGGGTTCACGAATTATTCACGGTATTGGATGTTTAAATTTATTAATCGATACAACGCAAAAAGCCTTGGCGATTACCAAAGCTTTCTAAATATTTTGAGGGCTTATATAGCAACTGGTATTTATAACCAATGCTTAAAATCAAAACTACTAATTAGTACTGTTGTTCTGCTTCTACGGCATTTTCACTGGCTTTATCTTCAACAGCAGCTGCACCATCAGCAACCGCGCCAGCAGTAGCGGATACGGCTTCATTTGCGCCTACCACAACCGCTTCACCAGTATTTGCTAGTGCATCAGTAGCAGCGGCACCAGCATTATCAGCGCCTTCGGCGACTTCAGCACCAGCATTTTGTGCAGCAGCTTCAGCTTCAGCAGCAGCGGCTTCTGTTTCAGCAGCGGCAGCGTCAGTGTTAGCAGCAGCGTCATCACCCGCTGATTCAGCAGCAGCTTCAGTTTTGTCTTGCGTTTCTTGGCTACATGCAGTGATTGCAAAAGTACCAGCAAGTACGCTAGCAAGTAATAAATGGCGTTTTAACATAATAAACCTCTCGTAAATAAAGCATGTCAAATACATGATTTGCGCTATTTTATAGAGTGCAAATTAGACATGCAATAATAATTTTCAGTATAGAAACAAATAATTACTACTTAATAATAATCCGTGCCTGTTCGTACTTAGTGCTTTCATACTAGCAAGTTAAACAAGAATGATAAGACAAATACCACAGTCACCCTATTATTTTTATAGCCTAACTTTTTATAGAGTAACTTAGATGCTCATCATAGGTTGTACATCTAATGTTACTCAATTGCTGAAGTATCGTTAAGCAGTTATGCTCTAATTTGTAATGCAGCAACGGCAGGTAATACCTTGCCTTCTACGAACTCTAAGAAGGCACCACCACCCGTTGACATATAGCTCACGCCATCGGCTACTTGATATTTATCGATAGCAGCTAAAGTATCACCGCCGCCAGCGATTGAAAAACCTTGACTATTTTTGACTGCATCTGCCACTATTTGCGTCCCATGACCGAAAGCATCCACCTCAAAAACCCCCACTGGACCATTCCACAAAATGGTCTTTGCATTAGTAATAGCCTCAGCCAATTGCTTGGCGCTTTCTGGAGCGATATCTAATATCATATCATCGTCGCCAATCGCATCAACTGACTTGATGGTAGCAGTGGCTTGTTGTAATGAGCCAGTAAAGTCAGCAAAATCGATCTCATTTTTATCAGCGACAACAACATACTCAGGCAATAAAATCTCAGTTTTAGTCATAATGTCACGAGCGGTATCGAGCAAATCTGCTTCATATAAAGACGCACCAACACTATGACCTTGTGCTGCTAAGAAAGTATTGGCAATACCGCCACCAACGATAATTTGGGCGCACACTTCTGCCAAGCTGTGCAAAACTTGCAATTTTGTAGATACTTTTGAGCCACCAACAATGGCTAGCATCGGTTGCGCTGGCGTTTCAAGCGCTAAGCTCAAGGCATCAAGCTCAGCGGCCAATAATGGTCCTGCACAGACTGTCTTGTCGGCTTGATGCATCGCTTGGGTCACGCCCTCCGTTGACGCTTGTGCACGGTGAGCAGTACCAAAAGCATCCATCACAAACACATCGCACAAATCTGCATAAGTGTGCGCCAAATCGGCATCGTTTTTCTTCTCGCCTTTATTAAAGCGCACGTTTTCTAGTAGTACCACTTCACCTGCTTTGATTGAAACACCCTGAGTCAGATAGTCGGTGTTTAAACTAACGGGCGCGGCCAATTTGTCGCTTAAATAGTCAGCAACAGGTGCTAGAGAGTAGATCGATTCAAAACTTCCTTCGGTTGGCCGACCGAGATGTGAGCAGACAATCACCGCCGCGCCTTTTTCTAACGCCATTTTAATCGTAGGTAAACTTGCTTGCAAGCGAGCTGCACTCGTAACCTTGCCGTCTTTAATAGGCACATTGAGATCCTCTCGAATCAATACAACCTTCTCTTTTAAATCAAGCTCACTCATACGCAAAAAATTCATTACCTGCTCCTATGCATCAGTCTGTCTGTTAATCAATCGTTTTATGGCTTTATTCAATGGTTTTTCATTCAATGATTTTTCGAAAAGGGGTATGACCAGCCATTTCTTATAATCGTATCTCTTCTATCGGCTGGCTTTGCTCATGTTAGTTTATAAAATAGGTCTGACAATCTTCAAAAGCGGTGTATTCTACCAGTTTTCTAACGATTGCTCACAAGGAACTGCTATAAATTTTGGCGACTGTAGCGACATAAAAACTGTGACGACATCAAGATTGGGATAGTGCTTACCTTAACGGGGCACTGCGGCAGCCATATCGCGCGCTTGCTACCTGAAGTTCGTTTTAAGTACTTTAAAAGTCAGTAACATTTCGTGGTGGTACTCAATAGTCAGGCTGTTTATGATAGAAAGACGCTTTATAATAAAGTGCCTATTTATAACAATTTTATAATAATTGCGCTCGACAATAACAATAACCTCAGGAGAATAAAATGACTATTGATGTCAATAATGCCAAGCAAAACTTGTTAAAGCTTAAAGAAGAATATGAAACAAGGATTGATAAAATAGAAGATCATATCCAAAACCCACAAGATGACCTTAACGAGCATTGGGAAGATCAAGCCATCTCCTATCGTCAGAACGATATGCGCCAAAGTCTGAGAGATGAAGCGCGCCAAAATTTAGTCTATGTCGAAAATGCCTTGAGCCGTATTGAAAATGGCACTTATGGTGAGTGTGAGGTATGTGGCAAACTGATTGAAGAGCAACGCTTGGAAGCACTGCCCTACGCTACTTTATGTATGGATCATGCCAAATAACGTCTTTTTTTAGCGATATTCCTAGGGCGTGTCCTCAATTCAACCGATAGCAATCTAAATGGGCTAAAAATGGTTAAATCTTGCCAAACATCGTCAAATAGCTAGGTAATATATCGATATTATCTGCACTGTTTTCCTTGTTTGACTGCAATTTACCTCATTTTTATCACCATTTTTAAAATGAGGACACGCCCTAGCTTAAAAGCTAATGAATAATAAAACTATTTAAGAAACCTTTAAGCACTCACTCGGTAATTATACCCACCACCTGTTACTAAGCAGGCGTACTCCAGACGTTGAGCGCCTGCTGCCACTGTTGACAACGCTCAGCTATTTTATGCTCTGGCAAATCCATAATATCCCCTACTACTGCCACATAAGCAATCGGCAAACCTGCCAGCTCAACGATATTTTCTGCAGTCAAGCCGCCTATGACGCATAGCGCAATACCCTGCTGACATCCATCGACCAGCTGCTGACGCGAAATAACGTCTGCCTTAGGTTTGGTCGTAGAGGCAAATACTGCACCCATTGCAGCATAACTGGCGCCAGCAGCGTGCGCTCCTTTTACCAGCTCTACATTGCCATGACAGGTGCGACCAATAATTTGATCTGCTAATAGATCTTGCTTGGCATCTTTAATTTCACCATCTTCTTGCCCTAAGTGAACCCCAACGCCAAGCTTGGCAGCCAGCTTGATATCATCATTGATGACGACTGGCACATTGTATGCTTTAGCCAACTCAGCTATCTGTCTAGCCTCTTCGTATAAATGTGCGTCACCATCAGGCAATGACAGGACTTGCTTACGACGAATTTGTAACAGCCCGATAAACCCTGTCGCTAGTGCTGCTTCTAATTTGCGATATAGCAGCGCAAACTCATCATCATTGGTCAATAAGTATAGCTTTGGTGCTGGTGTGATAATCGATGCTTGAGTCATATAATTTTCCTAGGACACGTCCTAAATTCAACACAATAAAAAGGCCGTTACATTACATAACAGCCTCTTTATACCCACTAAACCAATCCGCTTACACTGTACGGCGAGTCGCCAAACTGTTTAGGATATTTTTGGCATCACCCCAACGCGTCGCTGAGCTGTTTGCGCCCAAAATGACAATAATAGCAGGACGGTTATTCACACGGGTTTCCATTACCACACAACGACCTGCCTCATTAATAAAGCCGGTTTTTGAGATACCAATTGGATAATCGCCTGAACGGACTAGAGAGCTGGTATTGTTGGCTTTATAAGTACGGTTACCATTTGAGTAATTGGCCACGTAAAAGTCATAACTCTTAGTCGTAGAGAAGCGACGGATTACATCATAGTTACCAGCAGCACGTACCATTTTTACCAAGTCATTTGACGAAGCCACATTACGTTTATCGAGACCCGTTGGATCACCAAAATAAGCCGTCGTCATGCCAAGCTCTTGCGCTTTACGGTTCATCGCTCGTATAAAGGCATCATAGCCGCCTGGATAGTTACGCGAGAGACTTTTGGCAGCAGGGTTTTCTGATTTCATCAATGCCATTAATAGCATTTCAGCACGATTCAAACGATCGCCAGATTTAAGGTTTGAGCTGGCGCGTTTTGGACCGACGAAATCTTCAGGATCTAGGGTAATCTCTTCACGCATATCAAGACCAGCATCTAACACCACCATCGCCGTCATTAGCTTGGTGATACTCGCCATAGGGCGGGCGACGTCGGCATTTTTTTCGTAAATAGATTCACCAGTTTCGGCATCGATCACCGCCACACTGCGCGAGTCAGTGCTAATCGGAATCATACTGCTGCTGCCAAAGCTACCGCGATAAGTGGTGTTATAGCTATTGGCGTTATTATAGCTGTTGTTGCTGCTACCGAAACTACTGGTCTTACTGTTCGTAATATTGGTCGTGCCATAGCCATTATCGACTTTTTTAATGGTCGAATCATTAGACTTATACATGATATTACGTGCTTCAGACAAGCTATCAGCACCGCCCCAACTCATACGAGCACTAGAGCCAGTATCAGCGCTACCATTAATCGTAAGTGCAGCTTGCGCAATACTGCCCAGACTCAATGAAATCATAGCAACAACTAGCTGCTGTTTGGTTAATGGTAAGAGCTTCATTCTTCCCCCTGCTGTCGCGCTGCTACTCAATAGATAATCAGTTACAGACTCATTAATAGCAACAACGTACGTAGCGTTTGTGGTTATGTTTGTAGGTACTCACATAGAGTTTTTGTATTTTTAGTGTATCATGGTTTGCATTTAAGTTTAATCTACTAAATCAATTAGATGAGTATTTTTTAACCTACTTGAAATTTTGCTACATTTAAATTAGATTCTAGCAATATTAATTAACACTATAGCAATATATGATGATAGTAGAGGATAGAAATAATTGCTCTGCCAATCCTATTATAAAATAATAAAAATCTCGATTGTTCTTACAGATATACAGATTGCTTCAGATGGTTTAACGTTCACCATGCAACCTTCATTTTGATAGACAGCAAAGAGTACAACTATGATACGAGTATTAGTAGTAGATGATCATGATTTAGTGCGGATGGGTATTAGCCGTATGCTAGCAGACAGTGCTGATATCGAGGTCGTTGGTGAAGCTGACAGCGGTGATATGGCGATTAAACTGGCCAAACAGCTGCACCCCGATGTAATTTTGCTCGACGTTAATATGCCCAATATCGGCGGGCTTGAAGCAACTAAGCGCTTAATTCAGCTGGATTTGGGCATCAAGATTTTGGCCGTTAGTAGTATGTCGGCGCAACCATATCCATCTATGTTGATTAAAGCGGGCGTCAATGGTTACATCACTAAAGGCACACCGCTTGATGAGATGATACGCGCGGTCAAAAAAATCTATCAAGGCGGGCGTTATTTTAGCCAAGATGTCGCCGAACAGTTGGCTGACGTTCTATTATCAGATAATGCCAACTCACCTTTTGACTTGTTGAGTGACCGCGAAAAACAAGTGGCGATGATGGTGGTTAATTGCCAAAGTCCTCAGCAAATTGCCGACCAGTTGTTTGTGAGTGTCAAAACCATCAATACCTATCGCTATCGCATTTATGAAAAAGTCGGCGTTGATAGTGATGTGAAGTTGACCCATCTCGCTATTCGTCATGGTCTCATTCAACCGTAGACCCCTTAATACTCTTTTTATTACGGCCAATTTATGAAATTTGCGCTCAGAGCCGTTTCTGTCATTACCCATTATCTTCAGCAAGATGAAACGCTGCCACTGCCGCAGTTACGTCGATTGGGACTGATCTATAGCAGTTATCGATTTATCGTTAGCCTGTTTTTTATGCTGATGGTGTATGTGACGGTCAAAGCTGATAATGGCTTATTACTGCCAAGTCTATTGCAGCAAACGGCGCTGAGTTTTTATGTCATTATTAGTCTGATTTTGCTTGGCTTATTTTATGTAGTCACCAAGCATTTACGGCGTCAGCTGGGTTTTGGACTGGTATTAGACGTCATTATTTTGAGTCTTTTGCTTTATACCAATGGCGCTCCTGATTTACAGCTCACCATGCTTTATATGGTCGTTGTTGCCGCCAGCTTCATGCTACTGCATGGCTCGCAAGCGCTCATCATTACCTTACTCGCCATTATTTTTGTTATTTACCAGCAGTTTTTTTATGCCATTGCCAATAGCATGAGCTTGGAAAATTTGGGCGATGCCCTGCTGATGTCAGCAAGCTTTTTGGCAGTAGGAATCTTGAGCTGGTCTATTTCCCAGCGCTTGGTACAAGTCGAACAAGTCGCCGCGCATCATGCCAAAGAGGTCGAACGACTGAATGTAATCAATCAAGAAGTCATCACCCAAATGGTCAATGGGGTCATAGTGATTGATAGACAGCAGATTGTATTGGCAAACCTAGCCGCCCATCAGCTACTCAGTATCCCTCATCCTCCGCTGGCGTCTCTGATTGATACGCCCAGTCATTTAAGTTATGAGCAAAACAACCTCGAAGCCGCCCTTCTTGCTGACTTTCAGCAGCAGCTCAGAGAACAGCATCTGCAACTTCTTGATGCTTGTTTATCGGTCGCTGAAGGGCAATCACGTAGCTTTGTTTATGAATTGCCTGCCGTCGCAAATGCCTCTGTCGTCGGCAAGCTACGCGTACAGATTATCCCGCTAAAAGATAACAGCAAGCTTATCCTGCTAGAAGACTTGCGCCGTGAGCAAGCCAGCGCTCAACAGTTAAAGCTTGCCTCGCTTGGGCAACTGACTGCCAGTATCGCCCATGAAATCAGAAACCCGCTCGCGGCTATTTCACAGGCCAGTCAGCTACTGATGGAAGATGTCGAAGAAGGTGAGAAGAAGGCCGCCGATCATAATAACAATACTATCAGCTCTACTCTTGAGCCCTTAGTAGCGCCGACAGCTGCTACCGACAGCGATATAACAGGCAATCACGAGCTTTATAAAATGATCTTTGCGCAAACCAAACGCGTCAACCGTATTATTGAAGACATCTTAAAACTGTCGCGCCAACAGACCGCTAATCAGCAATCGATTCTACTGGCTGAGTGGTTGCCGGTGTTTTTGGACAATTATTTTCGAGATCATGACGTGTTTTTGCGTGTCCATAGTCAACCTACCATCTCATTCGATACGCACCAGTTAGAACAAGTATTAATCAATTTAATCAACAACGGTCTACGTCACAGTAGCTACGCTCACCCTCATGCTTTTGTGGAAATCGAAATTTATTGTGCCGATAACGATGTTATAATCGATATTTTAGATGGTGGTATGGGCGTTAATGCCAGTGATTTACAGCATTTATTCAATCCGTTTTTCACTACTGACAAAGCCGGAACAGGTTTGGGATTGTATTTATCGCAGGCGTTCTGTGAAGCCAATCAGGCTCGTTTACTCTATATTCCTGAACTCCAAAAAACCTGCTTTCGCTTGATTGCCCCTGCTATCGATGTCGATAATGATGCCGATAATAAAATGAGATGAAGTATGACAGTAACCGCGCTAGTCGTTGATGATGAAGTGGATTTGTGCCGCTTGATGCAAATCACCTTAACCAAGATGGGGATCAAAAGCGATGTGGCTTATACCTTATCGCAGGCACGCGCCTACTGGCAGCAAAATAACTATGACTTTTGTTTGACCGATCTCAAATTACCGGATGGCTCAGGGCTAGAGTTGGTCAAGGACATCAGCAATAACTCTAGTACACCAATAGCCGTGATTACTGCCCATGGTAGTATGGATTTGGCTATAGAAGCGTTGAAGTTAGGGGCTTTTGATTTCGTCAATAAACCGCTTGAGCTGCCACGCTTACGCCAGTTGGTCGAAAATGCGCTCAAGGTCATTCACCAAAATAACGAAGCAGAAACCACACCTGAATGCTCACCCGAGCAGCAAATGTTGGATAGCCGTTTGATCGGTGACTCTGCTGTCATGCACCCACTCAAAAACACTATTTTAAAATTGGCACGCTCACAAGCGCCAGTATTTTTATCGGGAGCTTCGGGCACAGGCAAAGAAGTGGTTGCCAAACTGATCCATGATTTAAGCCCACGTCGAGATGGCAGTTTTGTACCCGTAAACTGCGGTGCGATTCCTTCAGAGCTCATGGAGTCAGAGTTTTTTGGTCATAAAAAAGGCAGCTTTACCGGAGCCGTTGCTGATAAGCAAGGCCTGTTCCAACAAGCAAATGGTGGCACGTTATTTTTAGATGAAGTGGCAGATTTGCCCTTAGCAATGCAAGTCAAACTACTACGCGCCATCCAAGAAAAAACCGTGCGCGCCATCGGTGATACCAAAGAAGTACCCGTCGATATCCGTATCTTATCGGCGACCCATAAAGACTTGAACCAACTGGTACAAGATGGACTGTTTCGGCAAGACTTGTACTACCGTATCAATGTGATTGAACTAAAGCTGCCCACGCTTAATGCGCGCCGTGATGATATTCCCGTCTTAGCCAAGCATTTTTTGGCAATGATCGCAGAAGAATGGCAATTAGACACCCCGCCCTCATTGACAGCGGCCGCTTGCGAGCGCTTGCAGCACCATGATTTCGCTGGTAATGTCCGTGAGCTACGCAATTTACTTGAGCGCGCTGTGACATTGGCAGAAACCTGCACCATTGACGTCAGCCATTTGGGTCTAGCGGAACTTGATACTCATCAAGAGATTCATACTCATCAAGAGATTCATACTCAGCAAAGTCAAAATACCAATGCAGTCGATAATACAACGCCAACATCTAACCATAAATCAGCTGACCAGCCAACAATGACATCTGTCAGCAGTAAAGAAAAAGTCAGCCAAGCTTCAACAGCGCATAGTGCTGAGCAAACAAAGACCAATCTACATCCTTATCGCACCATTACTCAGCATTATCCCTCAACTATTCAGCGTTCGAGGGCTAATAACGCAGAACCTAATCGTAGTGTCGCCAATTCTACAGAGCAGCAATTAACGAGCAATCACGCGGCGCTTGATGAACAAGACAGTTTGCAAAATGGCTTAAAGGAAATTAAAGACGGTTTTGAAGGTCAGTTACCTGCCAAAGGGCTAGAGCATTACCTGCAAGAACAAGAGAAAAATCTGATTATTACTGCTCTTAAGCAGACAGGCTGGAACAAGACGCAAGCCGCAGAACTGTTAGGAACGACGTTTCGCTCTTTACGCTATCGTATGAAAAAGCTCGATATTGATGAAGATCAGTCCGATTAGCTTTTGCAGATAATAAGCAGCTTTGAGCGTAACGATATGATGGTCAACAAGTAATATCAAACGTCAAAAATACGATTGGCCGTGTCAAAATCGCTTAGCCTGCGATGCATAGTACTTGCACCCTTTCCCTTTGCTGCTGTAATTTTTTTGAGTGGTATCAATTATATTTAGAGCTATCGTTAGCTACTTATTTTTTATTTGTCCGATCTTCGAGCGTATTATCCTCTACAGCTGAATTTCTCACAAAGCGAATACCCGACGCCAGTGCTTGTGCCCTGAGTAAATCAAGAGCCTGCTGCTCCCAAGTATTCTCATTGCCTAATAAAGCGACATCAGGCTCGACTCCGATACCATCTATCTTATTACCAGCCGCCGTCACATAATTGGCCACGGTTAGCTTAACAGCCTGCTCGTCATTCAAAGGTATCACCGACTGTACCGAACCTTTGCCATAGCTCACCTCACCAACAATAGTGGCGCGTTTTTGTGCTTGTAAGCTGCTTGCTAATACTTCTGCAGCGGAGGCAGAATAGCGGTTTTGTAACACCACTACGGGCAATGGCTTGAGTATCGCAGCGCCTTGTGTCGATAAAACCCGAGAATCATCTTGGCGACCTCTCACTTGTACCACATCGGTGTCCGCCATAAATAAGCTGGCCACACTCACCGCAGAGGTTAGAACACCACCCGGATTATCACGCATGTCTAATAAAATGCCAGAGACCGGAGACTCTAGGCTAATGAGACCTTGCAGCAACTTTTCACGACTGTTGTTCTGAAAAGCAGGCAGTTTAATCACCGCCAGACCGTCTACAAGACGTGTCTCAATCACTTGCGGATGATTATTGTTACGCTGTAAAGTCGTAGTATGCTTACGGCGACCCGCTTTAGACGTGACAATATCCACTTGTGTGCCTGCAATGCCGGTCAAAAGCTGCTCGACATCATTGCTTTGTCTGTCGTCATCCAGCTTAAACTCATCAACCTGATGCAAGTAATCACCGACTGCTATGCCTTTTTTATCTGCGGGTGAGTCATTAAGCACCTCGGTGACCACCCAATAGCCAGCCTTTGGTCGATACATCACTTTGATGCCGACGTCGCCGACATCCCCTTCGGTAAAAGCGCGCAGGTTTTCGTAGGCCTCAGCATCCAAAAATTCAGCGTGGCTGTCTAGTTTGGTCAACATACCACTCATCGCATTGTTAAATAACTCTTCGTCATTGACGGTATCCACATATTCACGGCGTACCAAATCTACGACCGCCACAAACGTCTTTAAAGTCTCAGGAGAGATGGCATTCAGTGACACTTGTTCCACTTCAGCGGGGATATCCGTGTTGATATCGTCTGCTTCATCAGTCAAAGCGCTTTCATCTGCAACGCTATCTATTGCATCATCAGACGCGTCAGCAGCATCTAACATATCGGCAATATCAGACAAATCATCTGCATCATTTTCTACCGATAGCTCATCAGCATTGAGACTGATAAGCTGCAGACTGGCCGTCAGGCTGCTCTCGTCATCTATAGCAGCCTGTGCTTGCATGCCAGCGATATTCAACCCTATGAAACTGGCTATGAGTACGGGTTTCAAGACGGTCGACGTTATCAATGCGGTCATCATTGATGATTTTTTTAGTCGTTCAGACGCTGATGAGCGCTTAAGGCAGATAGAATGCATAAAAAACTCACCTAAATAAAAAGAAAATATGCAACGTTATTATATGGCAATTGATGAATAATATCTTGTAATGTAGCATTAAGAAGGCAGCGAAGATTAGAGCAAATAGATTAAAAATCTATCCTAAAAAAGGGAAGGATCGTAGATACCCTTCCCCTTTCCTTCCTTGCTCTTTATCCTTTTTCTTCATGCACTAACCGCTTCATCTGCCCTGATAACATCATAGTAGTTAACAGACGAAAAGCTCAGAAGGACTGAATCACGATACTGGAATCAATAGGTTTTCACCCGTCATTTCTTCTGGCGCAGTGATATTCATCAATGACAAGATGGTCGGTGCGATATCGCTAAGCTTACCGCCACTACGTACTTGTACTTTTTGCTCACCAATATAAATCAGAGGCACATGCTCGGTGGTATGTTGGGTATGCACCTGCCCACTTTCGTAGTCTTGCATTTGCTCAACATTGCCATGGTCAGCGGTAATGAGCATATCGCCGCCAGCTGCTCGTACTGCTGACTCAATACGGCCAACACAGACATCTAACGCCTCTACCGCTTGCACGGCTGCTTCAAAGATACCGGTATGCCCTACCATATCACCATTGGCATAATTGACAATCAATACATCATATTTGCCCGACTCAATTGCTGCTACCAACTTATCGGTCACTTCAGGAGCGCTCATTTCTGGCTGCAAGTCATAAGTGGCGACATCTGGCGACGGCACAAGAATACGTGTCTCGCCTTTATACTCTGCTTCGCGACCACCACTAAAGAAAAACGTCACGTGCGCGTATTTTTCAGTTTCGGCTATGCGCAGTTGCGTTTTACCTTGCTCTTGCAAATATTCACCCAGCGTATTGGTCAGAGAGGTTGGGTAATAAGCAATACTGGTCTTCGGGCTATCAGCTAAAATGTCTGAGTACTTGGTCAACATGACAAACGCCGCCAACTTTGGTTGCTTATGACGGGCAAAACCTGAAAACTCATGATCTGGCAGCACAAACGCTTGCGCTAGCTCACGGGCGCGGTCAGCACGGAAATTCATAAAGATAAGTGCATCATTATCATCGACAGTATAAGGCGTGTCGCCGCTCTCGATCACGGTAGTCGGATTGATAAACTCATCAGTTTCGCGGGCTTTGTAGGCAGCTTGGACAGCACCATCAGCACGGGTAGATAGACGATCAGCTTTACCTTCCGTAATAAGCTCATAGGCCTTCTGTACTCGATCCCAGCGATTGTCACGATCCATCGCATAGTAGCGACCGATGATACTGGCAATCTGTACGCGACCTTCATAATGGGCATTGAGCTTGTTCAAATACTCACGCAGACGATTGATATACTTATCAGCAGACTTAGGCGGCGTATCACGACCATCTAAAAAACAATGGACAAACACATTTTTGGCACCGTGTACCAACGCCGAATGACACATTCCTTCGATATGGTCTTGATGCGAATGCACGCCACCATCAGACAGTAAGCCCATGATATGCACATTGCCGCCAAGCTCGTTCGCCGCTTTTACGGCATCGACCAAGGCTTCGTTTTTATAGAACTCGCGATTGGCAAGCTCACTTGAGATACGCGTTGAGTCTTGATATAGCACACGACCAGCACCTAGGTTCATATGTCCCACTTCAGAGTTACCAAACTGACCATCTGGCAAACCAACATCTTCACCTGACGCCGAAATCAATCCATGCGGATATTGTTGGTAGATCTTATCTAGATTCGGCATATTAGCCGCAGCAATGGCGTTATCCTTGTCTTCTTCACGATGACCAAAGCCGTCCAATATCATTAAGACATGCGGTGTTTTTTTATGCTGTGCGCTTTCTTGCTTGCTATCAAGCTGCGCCTGATTGTCGTCAATAGATTCAGATTGTTGCTGGGTACTGGTCATAGATTACCGCTCCTCAAGTGAATGAACGCCTATACTGCTATATTAGGATGTCGAAAGTTGTCTATATTAGCATACATCTTGAAATTGCTGAAAAACTGCGCGTTTATCCTGCTGTTTCAACGCTTTCAAGCCTTTTTCTGTTATATTCGATTCAACTTAAAAGTAGTACAAGGCAACCGAGTGTAAATGTATATTTAATACTTCAAGCGAGGTTAACGCAGTAATACTTTTATAGTGGAATGACTATAGTTACTTCATAAAATACCGCTGCTATGATTGCTGCGCATTTCTAAAGAGACGTATAAATCTGTAAACCGCGCTTGCAATCAGCTATGCCATTGGTTAAGATAAATCTATTCTGAAGTGTTGGCTAGTAGATGTTTATTCCCTGAGCCGATAATGCTTTACCAGGATGTGGTACCTATTGCTTCATTGTGTATGCCTGCACCGCTTGCGGTGTATCAGGAAACCTGCAGAGGCAATGACGCATCCGCCCTGAACTTCACGGTTCATGGGTCACCATCTTACGGCGGCACTTCGGTTGTTATATTCGGTTAGTTATCTATCTATTTATATTCACTAGGTTTATTAATACCTATAAGTTTGTAAAAAGCTGATAACAACCACCAAAAAGCCCCTCTCGTCACTGACGTAAGGGGCTTTTTTATGTTCGATTTTTCACTAACTTTTATTCATCATTAGCAGATTTGGTAATCTTTTTGACATCTTTAGGTATATTTTTTGCCGTGCCGTCAACAGTTGTATGCTGCTTGAACACATCCCCAAACGGATTTTGTTGTTGTTGACCGAATGGGTTTTGACCATTAATACCGCCGCCAGCGCCACCAAATGGATTTTGTCCACCCATACCACCTGCACCGCCGAACGGGTTTTGACCGCCGCCCATCTGTTTGGCCATCATCTCCATCATTTTTTGTTGGTTGTTCATGACGTAATTATTAGCAAAGTCTTTGAGCTTCTTTTGCACCGGCGGTAGTACCACCAATAACGCGAGCAAATCACTAAGCACACCTGGAATAAGTAGCAAAATGCCAGCCGCTGCCATGGCCACACTTTTAAGCATGGTTGATTCTTGTGGACGCATCGCTGGGTTCATCATGCCGCCCGCTTTCATTTGCTGAGCCATCGGATTTAGCGCTGCCATACCTTTACGAATAAAGGTGATACCGATGACAGCGGCGATAATGAACCACATGAATACCCACCAACCGCTCATAAACTGAGCAATTAAATACCACAGTAGCATCTCGATAATAAACCAAACGATGGCAATACCAACTATCTGACCCATAAAGTGTCGTCCTATAAAATAAAAACCAATAAATTGAGCGCCATGCAAATTAAGATGGCTAACATATGATGTATATGGGGATTGATTGCTATACTATCAAACTTAAGGCCTATTTTTAAGCCATTAAACAAAATGAGAGCAAGACGGAAGATTATGGCAATTATTATCGGGATTGACCCAGGCTCACGTATGACGGGTTATGGTATCGTGCAACAAACGGGCGATAAGCTGACGTATATTGATGCGGGTACTATTCGTACGGATACCAAAGAGATGCCTGAACGCCTAAAGCGTATTTTTAATGGCTTGACGCGTATTACTCAGCATCATTTAAAATATGCAGAAGAGCCTATCTATACGGCAATTGAACAAGTATTCATGGCAGAAAACCCAGACTCTGCGCTGAAACTTGGGCAAGCAAGAGGCGCAGCCATCGCCGCGATGGTGGCACTGGATTTGGAAGTATCAGAGTATACCGCACGCCAGATTAAACAGGCGGTTTGCGGTTATGGTGCCGCAGCCAAAGAACAAGTACAGGAGATGGTCTGCCGCATACTGTCTTTAGATGTCGTGCCACAACAAGATGCCGCTGATGGTCTTGCCTGCGCCATTTGTCATGCGCACTCAAGCCATTCAATGAACAAATTACTCCTAAATAGCGCCATGCGTGGACGCGGGGCCTCTAAGAAAAAAGGACGCTGGCGTTTAACCGAAGAAGACTTAGGTAACTTACGATAAGATAAGAAGCCAAAATATAATAAAATAAAGAAAATCTCCATAAAAAAACACGCGATCAAATGATGCGTGTTTTTGGTTTAAACCAATGCTGTTAATAGTTTTTGAAAACCAGCATCTAAATAAAGCTGTTGACCAACTTACTCTACCACAGAACTTTCAATCACCGCATCCAATACATAGGCGTACGCTTCGGTTGACTCATTATCAGGATTTTCGATGTCATTGACTTGATAGCGTTGTAGGCGTAGTACTTCTTCGTGCATGCCGTCGTGCTGGTAGCCATCAATATCACCGTTGAATGCCGTCCACTCACCTTCGCTGGTTTTCAGGCCTTGATCATCATAAGTGACAGGCTTGACTTGCAGGCACATACTCGAATCACCATCGCCACAAGCCACTTTTTCACTATTCACGGCCCAAAATACGGTCTTGCCTTTACCACTGTACTTTGCTTGTGCCGTAAGCCTACCCGTCCAAACCAAAGTCATCGAATCATTGGTCACTTGCGTCAATAGTGGAGGCTCACCTGCAGACACAGACAGCTCACTATTACCTTGCATCAACGTATTCAACAGATTTTCTGCACTATCAAGATCGCCACAAGACATCTTGGTGCTCATACTGTCTTCGGTCGTCAGTGTCTGGGCTTGTAACTCGTAGCCAGCACTCATCGTATTGCAACCAACGCTATAACTTAAGGTGTTTTGACCTTGATGTTGATTGAATAATAGCGTCACCTGGTCGTTAATATTCATTAGTGGTGCTAATGCTTGAGCGCTCGCATCCTTGGCAGTCAAGAGTGTCCAACGATAGCGAGCGAGGTTGGCAATCATTTGTTGTTCTGAGCTAAGTTCGGCGACCTTAGACGCGTCTACTGTCTCGTCAATATCAGACTCATTAATATCAGCGCCATTCTCAATCTCCGCTGCACTACCGATGACCTCTGCACTTTGCGTAGTGTCTGACGCCTCATTTTCGGCAGGTGGCGCGTTCTTCTGACACGCTCCCAATGTCAGGATTACTGCCAATACACTGGGCAATAACAGTAATTTTGTGGTGGGTTGTGTCTTCATACCTACCATATTACATCCCTCTTACTAAGCTTATAGTCAATCTTATATAAATTGGATACGCTGTCCGCCTTGCTTAGCCTACTAGCTGTAGTACTTTGGCTCGCTTTCCTTGTCTCCAAACTATATATTGATCGACTATATCTAATATCTACTTTTACTGTATTAACTTATAAAGATTTTTATCTTTATTTATATCGATAAAACTAATAGCAGCAATCCGGTACAATTTAACTACTATAACCTCGATCCTATTGTCTTATGTAATGAAACGTTTCGTTTTATTAATTGTTTTTTAAGTCCGCCTTCTAAATGGACATAGTAAGTCCAAAAAAAATAGGGATGATCAACAGATTTTGTTAACCATCCCTATTTGGACGTTCAGTACACAGCACAAAATATTTAGGGCTTTAGCAGATAAGGATTAAATGTTCACTATTCATTAGCTTCCGTAGGCTTCGCTTTTGCCATTTTTTTAATGCTAAAGCGCTCATGCATTCTCGCATAAAACTGCGCAAGGTTTTCGCCATGAGCAGTAGGATCTACTTTTAATGCTTTGCCAAAGTCCAAGCCTAGATATAGCACGATATCTGCAAAGCTCAGTTGATCCCCGACCAAATAGTCATGACCTTCTAGGCTGGTTTCAAAGTATGCCAAAGCTTTGACCGCACGAGCGATGGATGGTGCTACAAATTCAGGGACTTGCTCAACACGTTGTGCCTTTGATGGATGGCTGTGTTGAAAGGCCAACATCAAGTTATAAAGCACTTCAAACTCCGCAATACGGCGCATCGAACAGACTTGTGCACGCTGAACCACATCATTGCCCATCACTGAGCGCTCACCATAAACGCGGTCAAGGTATTCACAAACCGCCTGCGAATCATTGAGCACTGTGCCATCATCTAGGGTTAAAACTGGCACTGTCTGCATGGGATTTATCTTAGTAAAAGCCTCTGACATCTGTTCCTTGGCAGCAAAATCAATGTCGACCACATCGATATCATCCATATCATCGACATCGATACCTTTTGAGGCAAGTAATATAAGGGCTTTTCGAGGGTTGGGTGCAGTACGAGTTATATATAGTTTTTTCATGGCAAATTCCTTTTAAGTATCATTTCCGAAAAGAACGATAACGGTAAATTTTTATGACTATCGTTGTATCATCAAAGCGCAGAAGCTTGTTATTGCTCGCTTAGCACAGTGACTATTGGTTTTTATCATAGCAAAACCTTGTCGCTGCTTGTGATATGAATGGTAAAAAACCCCATAACAGTAAGTTATAGGGTTTTTATTTTTTAAGCAATTGCAAAAACGCTCACTTTATTTATTAGGTGCTGGCGTGGTGCGCAAATAAGGCTTAATTTCTGTATGACCTTTAGGATAATTGGCTGCGATGTCTTCATTCTTTACGCTTGGTGGAATGATAACATCATCGCCGTCCTTCCAATCGACCGGCGTAGCGACGTTATATTTATCAGACAACTGCATAGCGTCAATGACTCGTACAATCTCGTCAAAGTTACGGCCACAGCTGGCTGGATAGGTTAAGGTCAAGCGTACCTTTTTGTTAGGGTCGATGATAAAGACACTTCTAACCGTCGCTGTATTATCCGCATTGGGGTGAATCATGTCATAAAGATTGGCTACTGTGCGCTCAGAGTCTGCAATGATAGGAAAGTTGACAGCAGTTCCTTGAGTCTCTTCAATATCGCTAACCCAGCCTTTGTGATCTTCTAAGCCATCAACTGATAAAGCGATCGCCTTTACATTGCGCTTTTGAAACTCGCCGCCTAATGCCGCAGTACGACCAAGCTCAGTGGTACATACTGGCGTATAGTCTGCAGGATGCGAAAAGAAAACGACCCAGCTGTCGCCTGCCCAATCGTAAAAATTGATATCGCCTTCTGTGGTTGTGGCGTCAAAATTCGGTGCGCTGTCACCTAAACGTAAATGTGCCATGCTTAATTCCTTAACTATCGTTAGTGATGAGCGCTAGTATCTAAAAGCTAATATTAAAAGGTTAGCATCTAAAGAAGGTCATGCGCTCTATTATTATCATTGACGTGTAGCGCTATAAAAATAACGGAGTACCCGTCAGGAAATCCTATTTCATCTTAACAAACTGGTTATGAATGTCTTGTGACGGATTGTAATGCGCTTATGCCATTTAGGTCTAAACGCATAAGCTCCGATGAAACCTGCATCTATACCACCATCTCAGAGTCCCATAAACAAAACTCGCCAAATTTACCACGTTTGCTGGTACCACCAGCCGCACGGCCAGTATCCGTCAATACCAACTCGCCTTCTTGCTCTATTAGATAGCCTGCGGCAAGGAGCTTATCGTTTAACTCTTGCGTCTTAAAGCCCAATTCTTTCGCCAGCTTCGCCGTCGTCAGCTTAGAATAATTAGGCGTTGCCGCTTCTGTAGCGTTACTGGCAACTGGATCTGTGCTTACCTTGCCAGCACTAGATAGCATACTGGACGTATTTCTCGACCCATTCTTAGAAGCTTTATTAGCGCCATTATTAGAACCGTTGTTAAGGGCGCTCTTGTTATCGCTATCATGTACTTTTTCAAGGGACATGCGCACTTCATCACTGATACGAATAATGCGCTGCGCTTCCTCATAAGTATCAGCATATAATTTGGCATCTTCATTACGATAAATAAGCACCCCCATCTCATTATTATTCACTTGGCTAAACTCATAGAGATTGAGGCTGGTAATGATGCATTCATTTTCATTAAGGTAGCATTTGGCATGCAAGTTTTTGCAAAAGCTAGTACGGATAAAGGTCAGGTTTTTTAGCCAATTAATCTCTTCTGGATGTAAATCATTTTTGCCATAAACAATACGAATATCGATTTTGAGACGATTACGGTCTTCTAACAGCTCTTTAATACGCTCATTTAGCTTTAAGTAGGGGCTAATAATGATCAATCTGTCAGACGCATTTTTAATCAATTCTTCTAGATGATACGTCGTCCCGCTGCTATTTAAAAATTTTGCCATGATTGCACCCTCACACCTTACGATTAAAATTTACACTTATACCATTCACAAAAACTTGAGTAGTAAGGAAAACGCGTGCAAGCACTACATTTAGTAGACTAAGCAAGTTTGACAAAACTAATCGTATTTTTTGGGTTTGGTATTATCCACAAAAAAGCCCATCCCTAGCGTACTAGAAATGGGCCAGCTTGCAAACTACTTTTGTTTAGTATTGTCTCAAATAAACGCTAGTAGCGCTAATCGCAATAAATTAAGCCGGTTTATAGCTGTCACGTAAGCTGACGATTTGATTAAAGACAGGCTGGTCACTGCTGTGCTCTTCGCTATCAGAGATAAAATAGCCTTCACGCTCAAACTGAAAGCGTGTGCCAGCATCCGCATTGACCAATGATGGCTCAACCACGGCATTTAGCTTGGTCAACGAGTTAGGATTCAATGCTTGATGCACGTCAGCGACGCTACTCGGATCTTCGACACTGAATAGCTGCTCGTATAAGCGCACGGTGGCTGGAACCCCTTGGCTGGCCGATACCCAATGAATCACACCTTTGACCTTACGACCTTCAGGGTTATTGCCTAGCGTTGCCGGATCAATCGTTGCTTTTAGCTCAACGACATTGCCTGCATCATCTAGCACATGCTCAGTCACGGCCAAGACATAGGTATTACGCAGACGGATTTCTGGCTTTTCGGGTGATAGGCGTTTATAGCCTGCTGGCGGCTCAATCTCGTAATCACCTTGATCGATGTACAAAGTCTCGGTAAACGGAATCTCACGTTCGCCCATATCGACATTAGGATGGTTCGGCTGAGTCAACCATAAGGTTTTTGCCTCAGCGTCAAAACGCGCATTGACGCTGTCCGCTTTGAGCGTTTCCCACTGACTGACCGCATCGCTAAAGTTGGTTATCGTCACTTTTAATGGCTTAAGCACCGCCATACCGCGTGCTGTCGTATTGTCTAACGACTGACGAATACTAAACTCTAGCAGACGCATATCGGTCACACCATCCGCTTTGGAGATACCAACGCGATCACAGAAATCACGCAAGCCTTCAGGCGTATAGCCACGGCGACGCATACCAGCGACGGTCGGCATACGCGGATCATCCCAGCCATCGACGATACCTTCATCGACCAATTGCTTGAGCTTACGCTTACTGGTCAACGTATGGTCGACATTGAGGCGTGAGAACTCATACTGATGCGGTGGTTGCTCGAAGCCGATTTTATTGACGATCCAATCATAAAACGGACGATGATCTTCAAACTCTAGCGTACATAACGAATGGGTAATGCCTTCTAGCGCATCTGACAACGGATGGGCAAAATCATACATAGGATAGATGCACCATTTATCACCGGTCTGATGATGTTCTTGATGCATCACACGATAGATAATGGGGTCGCGCATGTTCATATTGGCATCAGACATGTCAATTTTGGCACGCAATACCGCTTTGCCGTCTTCGAACTTACCGTGTTTCATGTCTTCGAACAACTTTAAGTTGTCTGCGACACTGGCATCACGCTGTGGTGACGGTTTGCCGGCTTCATTAAATGAGCCACGATTATCGCGGATTTGCTCTGGAGTTTGTAAGTCGACATACGCATCACCCTGCTCAATCAATTGTACCGCCCACGCATACAACTGGTCAAAGTAGCTAGAAGCATGTAGCGCCTCGCCTGCCCAGTCAAAGCCCAACCACTGCACATCGTTTTTGATATTGTCGATGTAATCTTGTTTTTCTGCGGTTGGATTGGTGTCGTCGTAGCGCAAATGACAGATGCCACCAAACTCTTTAGCGACGCCAAAGTTTAGACAGATAGATTTAACGTGACCCAAGTGCAAGTAGCCGTTTGGCTCAGGCGGAAAACGGGTTACAATCTGCTGGTATTTTTGCGCATTGACATCGTCACGAATGATATTACGAATAAAGTCGTTTTTTTGTTCATCTTTCTGTACATTGTTGTTTGAGTGCTCACTCATCGGGCATTGCTCCTAACGCAAATTGTCCATTCATGCCGCGTGCCATCACGCCCCATGAAAAATTAAACCAAGCTGTTAAGACTAACCAATAAAATCAAATAGTTAGCATTAAGGTATTAAAAATAAATGGTCAAAAACTCAGTTATTAAAATTGGGGTGTCAAAATTAACGTATTGACACTGGCGTTCAAAAACCATTAAAAAGGGAAAGTTGCGTTATTCTATCAGCTTTTGCAAATGCATTAACAGCCTGATACATGACAGACGACAAAAAAGCCGTTAGACTAACGCTAACTTTTAACCATCAACTTTTTATCCACCACTTAACAGCGTCATTTTAGGCGCTGCAATCAAAAAGGATTATCCCATGGTAGACATGCCACCAGTAGTAGAACTTGACACCAGTATGGGTGCGATCGTTATCGAACTCAACGAAGAAAAAGCACCAAAAACGGTAGAGAACTTTTTAAACTATGTAAAGTCTGGTCATTATGACGGCACGATTTTTCATCGCATTATTGATGGCTTTATGATTCAAGGCGGCGGAATGGACGCTGAAATGAATGAAAAAGCAACCAACGCACCCGTTGAAAACGAAGCGGACAATGGTCTAAAAAACGACAAAGGTACGATTGCGATGGCGCGTACGCAAGATCCGCATTCAGCAACCAGCCAGTTTTTCGTTAACGTCAAAGACAACGACTTCCTAAACCACTCTGGCAAAAACATGCAGGGTTGGGGCTATACGGTATTTGGTAAAGTAACCAGCGGTATGGACGTCATCGAAAAAATGCGCGGCGTACCAACGGGTCGTTTCGGCATGCATGCTGACGTACCAAAAGAGCCAGTCATTATCAATTCAGCGACTATTGTCTCTGAATAAGTTGTTTCTGAATAAGCAACTTGAACGAGTACATTTTTAATAATCTATAGTGAAACAAAGATGAATCTAGTACAAGGAAGACAAGCGTAAATTGTACGACTAGTACAGTAAGCGAGTCTGACGCCATAATAGGTTTATATTTGGTTTACTACATTAGGACAAGGATAAATGCAAAGTTTTGACCACCTAATTACCACCCGTCCTCATAGCGTGCGGCAAGTATTGATTAGCGATTTGCATTTATCACCGGAAGAGCCTGCCTTAGTGCAGGCTTTTTTGGCGCTGCTCGATGATTGCCTTGCTCTGCCTGCGTTAAAACGTTTGTTTATCTTAGGCGATTGGTTTGAGATTTGGCTGGGTGATGATGTTTATTTGTCCTTATCAGAAGACGAGCGTCAAACCCATTGGCTCACACCATTAATTGTCAAATTAAAAAAACTACGGATCGCAGGTTGCGAGATTTTAGTCATGCATGGTAATCGTGACTTTTTATTAGGGCAGCCATTTTGCAATTTATTTGGTGGCGAACTTATTTTTGAGCCTTACCCTGTAGCGGTTGGACAGCAGAATTATCGCTTAGAGCATGGCGACGCGCTATGTACTGATGATAAGAAATATCAGTTTTTTCGCAAAGTGATGCGTAACCCGTTAATCCAGTGGTATTTGCTGAATAAACCGCTAAAAAAACGCTTGGCTATCGCCGAGAACATGCGTAAAAAAAGTCAAAAAAATAACGCCAATAAAGCGGCGCATATTATGGACGTTAATGAGCAAGCAGTGGCAGCCGCAGTGAATAATCACGATGCGCTATTACACGGACATACTCATCGTCCAGATATTCATCAGACGGCTAATGACAAAATCCGTTACGTTCTTGGTGATTGGCGCTTGCTCGACGAAGACAAACGTCAACCCAAAGTCGTGGCGGTCGTTGGCGCAATTACGACAGAAGGTGAAGATTCAGCAAGCAACCATTCTAAAGGTAACAATACTGAATTTGGCTTGTTTGAATTTAAATATTCAGTGTAGAGTTCGCCTCATCAAGTACCTTTCATTTAAAAGAAAAAGGGTCTGTTGCATAAGTAACAGACCCTTTTTTATAGCTTTTCACATTTCACATTCTGCGAACCGTTATTCTGCTCACCATTATCCTAAGGCATGAGTTTAAAGAAATGCTGACGATAATGTTTTAGCTCACGGATAGAATCGCGAATATCGTCTAAGGCTAAATGACTGCCACCTTTTTCAAAATTTCTGAGAATATCAGGACGCCAGCGAAAGCACAGCTCTTTAATCGATGAGACATCCAGGTTGCGATAGTGGAAAAATCGCTCAAGCTCTGGCATTTGACGCGCCATAAAGCGGCGATCTTGGCAGATTGAGTTACCACACATGGGCGACTTACCACTATCGACCCATTTATTAAGGAACTTAATGGTTTCAGCTTCTGCTTCTGCCAAGGTCACGGTACTACGGCGTACACGGTCAACCAAGCCTGATTGGCCATGTTGCTTGGTATTCCAGTCATCCATTTTATTTAACACTTGATCCGATACCTTGATCGCAAACACGGGCCCTTCGGCAAGGACATTGAGATCCTCATCCGTCACCACGGTAGCAATCTCGATGATTTCATCGTTGATGGTATCAAGTCCGGTCATTTCTAGGTCAATCCATACCAACCCTTTTTTACCTTGATTTTTGATTTTGATTTTATTGGGATGGTCGCCGGTAGTCATAAAATATCCTATGGTCAATAAAGTTTGAGACAGTTTTGCAGCTGAGACAATTTTGTAGCAATGTTACTTAAATAAATCATCAATAGCTGGCAATGTGCAAATGACATGGCGATGCGCCTATTAGCTCGTAACGCCTAAAAAAACTCAAACATTACAAAACCACTGTCTGGCACAAGCGCTTTAGGCTGTATGTTAGCAAATTTTCACGCTACACTTAGCAATATTTTTTTAATAGGTCACACTCCCATGGCATTAATCCGGCAACGCAAGCTGACTAAACAACAGATTCGTCGCATCGACAAACAACAGCTGGACAGTCAAGACAGCATCGATGACAGTTTGATGGATGGCGTGGTCATGGCGCATTATGGTAAGCAATTAGAAGTACAAGTGACCAGCTTGCCCGCTGTCATTCCAGTGCAGCCGGAGGTTGCGCCTGACGACCCTGAGCCGTTTTGGCAGGAGCTGGGGCTAGGCGATATTTGGCGTTGTCACGTACGTACCAACTTGCCGATGTTGGCCGCTGGTGACCAAGTACGCTGGAACGCCGACCCTAACACTGGCTTTGGACGTATCGAATCCGTCAAACCGCGCACCTCGCTGGTTTCGCGTCCTGACCGTTATCATAAGCTCAAACCCGTCGCTGCCAATGTCGATATTCTCGCCATTGTGTTTGCGCCGCTACCTGCTGCTGCACCGACCCTCATTGATCGCTATTTGGTCGTTTGTCATCATGCGGGTGTAAGACCTCTACTCGTCCTTAATAAAGCTGATTTACTGGCGCAAGAAAATGGCGTCGATACTAGTGAATTATTGGCGCAATATGCGGCGCTTGGTTATGAAAGTGTATTGACCTCTGTTGACTGCCCAGAAAATATTGCTGATAGCGATGAGCAAGAAGGGTTAGATGAGCTAAAGCGCTACATCGATAAAAAATTGGTGATTTTTGCGGGTCAGTCTGGTGTCGGTAAAAGCAGCTTAATCAATGCGCTATTACCAGCCTCTGGGCAAATCGTCAATATCATCTCGGAGAACTCAAAGCTTGGTCAACATACCACCACTACGAGCCGCTTGTTACCCTTCCAGCCCGAAGATTTAACCCAAGGCGGAATCGTTGATACCCCAGGTATTCGCGAATATGGCATTTGGCATTTGACGCCAGATGATATCATTTCAGGCTTTGTGGAGCTTGCGCCACTGGCAGGTGATTGCCAGTTCCGTGATTGTCGGCACACTCACAACAGCAAAGGCTGCGCGTTATGGCAAGCGGTCTCTGATGGTGAAGTGTTGCAGCGCCGCGTTGAGAACTTGGTCACGTTAAGAGAAGAAGCGGACACTAAGCCTTATTAAGCATTGTCTTACTCATACATTGTCTTATTAAGCGCTGAACCCTAGGTTGAGCATCACACGTTTACTATAGATGGCCTTATCGGTATAATAGCGCCTTGTTCGCAATCGTTAGGCTGTCTTCTCAGCTTAATAGAACACTTATTTTTGGAGGTATGTTTTGGATCGTGCGCTAGAATTTGTGGGCAACCACCCGTTTTTATTTGGCATATTGGCCGTACTTGCCGTACTGTTCTTTGCCATCGAAAACAAACGTAGCGGTAAGAAAATATCGCCCAATAGCCTTGGGATGATGGTGAACTCGCAAAACGCGCAGCTTATCGATATTCGCGCCAAAAAGAAGTTTGAGACCGGTTATATCCAAGGCAGCCGCAACATACCTTTTACTGACCTCAAAGACCGCATCGAAGAGATTCGTGCAATTGAGCAGCCAGTCATCATCATTTGCGATATGGGCGTGCAAGCAGGCGCAGCCATCCAAATGATTGGCAAAGACAGTGTTTACCGCTTAGAAGGCGGTGTGGGCGGTTGGCAAAGTGCTGGCATGCCATTGGTCGGTGTAAAAGATGCCAAGTCTAAAAATAAAGGCAAGGCAAAACCGAGCTTGCATAAGTAGTTTGCATAACTTGCTTAAAATTACTGAATTAAATAGCTTGTTTAGCCTACGCGCTCGTTCTCACTGCTAGCAGCGCAAAATTCGAAAAAAGACACTTCTTTATTGGGTGTCTTTTTTTGTGTGGCATTTATGCTACTTTCACAGCTTTTGGACTGGACTGGATTGGCTTGAATTTATCCTACCCATCCCCACTTTATAATGAGCATACGCAATTACATTTGCCATTTACTCGTTGGTGACGGATTATAATATTTTTTATAACATGAGTGTTTATAATAAAACTGTCGCCAAAAACCAATAAATAAGGATTTACCATGACTGTATCTGTTAAAGTTTACACCACCCCTATCTGCCCTTACTGCTCAAACGCCAAACAACTACTAAAATCTAAAGGCGTTGATTACGAAGAAGTCGGCATGCATGACATCAGCAGCGAAGAACGCCAAGCGCTAATGAAAAAAACCAATAACTACCGCACTGTGCCACAGATTTTCGTCGGTGACACTTTCGTCGGTGGGTTTGATGAGCTGAATCAAATGAATCAACAGGGCAAACTTGACGAGCTATTAGCAGGTTAATCTGCTAACTTTGCTGACGGTCTCTCTTTACCTGTGCTATCTTTACGTTGGTGAAAACCACCTGTGTCAGAATCGCAGGTGCAAATACCGCATGTATAACGTGCATAAAGAGAGACAATGGCAAATAAAAGATATTGGTAAAAAACATCGAGATCATATCGAAATAACTTCGAAATAATATCGAAACATAGTCTCGATTTATATTACAATTATTGTTTGCCCACTCATTTGATTAACTTTTAGAGGAATTATCATGGCTGAAGAACAAGCACAACCACAATTGGCACTAGAGCGCATCTATGTCAAAGACATGTCACTTGAAGTACCAGGCGCAGGCGTATTCACCAAAGAGTGGAACCCTGAGCTTGATATCAATCTATCAAGCAATGCTGAAAAGCTAGACGACGATCATTATCAAGTGATTTTGACCGTTAGCGTTACTGCAAAAAATGCAGAAGAAGCGGCATTTATCGCTGAGGTGCATCAAGCGGGTATTTTCTTGCTAAAAGACATTCCAGAAGATCAAATCGGTCAAATCCTAGGTGCTTATTGCCCGAACGTTTTGTTCCCGTATGCTCGTGAAGTCATCAGTGACATCGTTACCCGTGGTAGCTTCCCACAGTTATTGCTAGCGCCTGTTAACTTTGATCAAGCCTATGCGCAAAGCCAACAGCAAGCACAAGTAGATGCTCAAGGTAACGCATAAGTTTTAGCTTGATGACGTATTGATATAGCAGTATCTAAAAGTCGTTTACTTATAATGAGTAAGCGGCTTTTTTATGTTTAAGATATAATTAGTTTTTAGTCATCACTTTATTAATTTTCTAAAGGTAAGACTGATTCTGCCGGACTGAGTGTCACTTTTAGGAATCGAGTGTAACCACTCTTTTTGAATACTATCATTCATATATATTAACGTTCCATTCGTAAGATGAAAAGACTCCGTAATATTTTCAAAATATTTGTGCTTAAAGAGCATATCTCGAGCCACCCCCCAACGACAAAATAGCGACACCTGTTCCATCAGCTAACTGACTCGTATCGTCTGAATGAAAGCCCATCTTGCTACTACCATCTAGGTAATAATTTACTAAGCAATTATTCGGTAAATAACCAACTACCCCTGCTATGATCAAAGCTATCTCTTGAATAATCTTTGGCATTTTTTTCTCATCATAACTCATTCCTGAATAATGATAAGAAAGACCAAAGCTTTCTGTATACCTAGAAGTCATTTGCTTATTCCAAATTACGGTCTCTTTTAATATTAAAAAGACTTCAGATGCAAAGGATGGCTTTATGAGATCAGGATGAAATATGATATTTAGTGTTGGTTTATCCATGTCACATCTGTTCCATTAACAATAGCTTGACGATTTATATTTAACTATACACTGGTTATTTTATCTCGCGCTACGCAAATATTGACTAAAAGCTATGACTTTCAAATAAAAAAACCCCGACTATTCAAAGTCGAGGTCTCTTTTATATAAATAGACTACATATCGAGGATATTTTAGCCTTTTAGCGCAGACAAAATCTGCTGCTTCACATCATCAATGCCTTGAGTACCATCAAACTTATCATACTTAGGCGCATCAGCGCCTTTGCTGGCTTTGTCTTGATAGAAACCAACGAGCGCTGATGTCTGCTCATGATACGTCGCTAAGCGATCACGAATGGTCGACTCTTTGTCATCTTCACGCTGGATAAGCGCTTCGCCAGTCACGTCGTCGATACCCTCGACCTTTGGTGGATTGTGATCGACATGATAGACGCGACCTGAGCCTGGATGTTGGCGGCGACCAGATAGGCGCTTGACGATTTCGTCATCAGGGACACTGATTTCGATCACATGATCAATCGCGACGTCTGCATCAGCAAGCGCTTGGGCTTGCGGAATCGTACGTGGAAAACCATCCAAGATACAACCATTCGCGCAATCAGGCTTAGCGATACGTTCTTTCACTAGGTTAATGATGAGATCGTCAGAAACCAAACCACCAGCATTCATAATGTCTTTGGCTTGTTTGCCAAGCTCACTACCTTCTTTGATTGCTGCACGCAGCATATCACCCGTTGAGATCTGCGGAATATCATATTCTTTAGAGATAAACTGGGCTTGGGTACCTTTACCGGCGCCTGGTGGACCTAGCAAAATAATACGCATCATTACACGATTCTCCTTAATAATTGGGATTTTGGGACAAATAAAACTCAGGGATTGGTTGATTGCAAAGCTACCTTACCTTGTGGCTTTACAAAGCTCAAGTATTTTCAGTATTACAGCGATAAGTTGCCATGACTTAGCTGTTCAAATAATGCTATTGCGCGCTGCTCGGATGGGCAACAGCGCTGGTATCAAAAGTAAAAAACATAGAAATAAAGATTAAGGAACCTGTTGATTAATGTCGACATTGACCTGATTTTGCTCAGCGCTAATCACCACAGGATTACCTGATAAATCGCCGGACTCGGCGACTGCATTACCGCTGTGACTAATACGGGCAATGACGGCCAGCTGTACCTTGTCCGCACGGGCAGATTTTAGTGTCCGTGTCGGCATCATGGCATCGAGATCGCTTAGACTGATATTAACCTCACCTTGCTTAATCACGCTAATTGGCAAACGCTTAGCAGCAAACGGCGGACCACCTTTGACATCGCGTATCGCTACAAACAAGACATCATCGGCTTTGACCAACGGTAACAAGCTAGTATTGATGGTTATTGTAACGTCAATACCTTCAGACGCTTGTTGTTGCTGAGCGCTCACATTGGCACTCAGCTCATCCAAGCTGGCCAGCGCTTGCGTATGATCCCCTGGCTTTGCTGAAATGCTAGCGCGCAGACGCGTAATCCAGCCTTGTGCTTGATCAAAGTTACTACTGCGTGCCTCACCCATTGCCATGAGCATTTGCGCGCCTTCATGCTGTGGATTTTTGGCCAGCACTCCTTCTAGAACGCGGCGGCTATTAGCATCTAATTGCCCTTTATTAGCAAAAAAGCTAATCTGCGCATAGGTCGTCGCAATCTCTTCATTATCGGGCGCTAAGCGATAGGCACGCGACAAAGCCTCTAGTGCAGAATCTGTCGCTTCTAGTGATAAGAACAGCTCGGACAAGCGCATCCAGCGATTATAATCATCAGCATGGCGATAGACGTTGGTCTGCATAGCGCTAATCAACTGTTGACCATCTTCGATGGCCCAAGCTGGCGGCTGGTCAATCCTACCTGCCAATAAATCATCAGCAACTTGACCGACTTTATCCTCGGCCGCCCACAGCTCAAATACAGGCGTGCGATCACCGACCATCAGATACGCCATCGCTGCCAACACTGGCACCCAGACTACAATGATTAACCGGCTTTTGATACCGGGCGCAATCATCGGCGTCACTACGCGCTGCGCATCTAAAAGCTGACGTTCAAGCTCAAGCTTTTGGGATTGATAATGACTATCATCAATCGTGCCAGCATCCTCATCAGTTTTTAGCTCTGCTAGACGAGCGCGAAAGACAGCGATATTAATATCGAGTAGCTGATTGTCCACGGGCTTATCTGTTGCGCGTGAGGCTCTTAACCACGGCATTATGGTGATAAAACCAAGAACTAAAGCGATAAGTAAGCTTAGGGCAATAAATAAGCCAACAGTAGAAAATAGGGTCATTTTTTGTCCTCGATGCTGGTGATGTCATGATCTGTTCTGTTGACGCTATCTTTGCTATCAGCACGTGATAACAGGCGATCAAGTTCAGCTTGTTCTGCTACCGTCAATGCAGCAGCGCCATTATTTACCGTCACGCCGCTTTGACCACTAGCAACACGCTGATGGCGCTTGCTTCGCCAAAACCAACCAACTATTAAAAGCACGAGTAATAATGGTGGAAAAAACCATAGTATCCACGTTGAGGGACGGACAGGCGGTTTATAACTGATGAAGTCGCCATAACGCTCCTGCATATAACTGCGAATCTCGGTATCACTCCGACCATCTTTGACCATATTGTAGGTTTTTTGCTTTAAATCTTGGGCAATAGGCGCATCAGAACCTGCAAGGTTTTGATTTTGGCATTTTGGACAACGAAACTCTTCAATGAGACCTCGATACTGAGCTTCTTGTTGTATAGAGTCAAAGTCGTAAACATCGATGGCGGCATAAGCGCTCATACTTATGCCCATGTTTATAGTTATACCAAGGCTTATACTTAGCAAACACGCAAATATGAAGCTAGCCAATGCTGTGGTCAGAGTTTTCATGTGCTTTGTCGGCATAGTCATTGTCTTCATAGTCATTATAGGCATCGTTATCATTTGCACGCCTCCTTGACCTGATTGGGGTCGGGACTGACATTGCGTTTATTGGCTTCGTTGAGTACCATGAGACAAGGCGTGATACGACTTTGCCAATTACTCTCATTAATCTCACCGATAATATGCTGACGAATAACCCCTTCACCATCGACCACGAAAGTCTCAGGTGCTCCCGTCAAACCTAAATCTAACGCAAACTGACCCGACAAATCCTGAATAGACATCGAGAAGGGATCGCCGCCGCGGTTAAGATATCCTAGCGCATCCCCGATGTCATCTTTGTAATTGACGCCAACCAAATTGACGCCGCGCTCTTCTAACTGCATTAAAAAAGGATGCTCGATAATACAAGTGGGACACCAAGAGCCCCAAATATTCATCAAAAACGGCCGATCAGGCAGATTGTCGTTGGTCATAATACGACTGGTATCTGACAATAACGGCAGCTCAAATGCAGGCACCGGACGCTCAAGAGCAGTATTGGTGACGATTTCAGTCGGCTGGCCCAAACGCATATAGAGCATAACCACAAAGCCTGCAAAAACGATGAGCGGAATCAGAAACCATATCTTTAGCTGCTTTTTATTGATGGTCTTATTAGCATTTTGGTTAGAGGTGTTGTTTGACGTACTCATACTAATTGTCCCCCATCTTTACTGCCGGTGCTTCCACATCTGCTACAGTCACAAAGCCTGCTGAATCCATCGCATTTTGGCTGACAGTCTTAGGCTTTTTGATGCGATAACGCTTGTCTAGCATACTTAGCAATCCACCTAGAGCCATGATAATAGCACCAAGCCATATCCAACGAATCAACGGCTTCACATAGATACGTACCGCCCATTGGTTGCTGTCTTCAGCAATTGGTTCGCCAAGTGCGACATAGACATCACGCATGAGACTGGCATCAATTGCCGCCTCAGTCATCGGCATCATACTCACCACGTAAGTACGCTTTTCAGGATACAAGGTAGTCACTGCGCGACCGTCTTTGGTCACCTCCACTTCCGCTTGCATACCATCGAAGTTACTGCCTCTGACTTCATGAAAATCCTTTACAGTAAAGTCATAACCTTGCACATGCACGCTATCATTTTCGCCCAATGCCACATCACGCTCGATGCTTAGGCTACTAGTGAAGGCGATGCCGATAACCGCTATCAACACACCAATATGTGCCGTTTGCTGACCCCAGTAGCTCAAACGCAATTGACCCAAGCCTTTAAAAAAGCTCGGTGCATTTTTGGTTTTGTCTTTAAAGTCGACGACCATCCAGAACAATACCCAAAAACTAACGGCCAAAGTGACACCAATATTGAGCATAGAAGACGGGTGGACAAAGTAAGCAATAATCGCTGCCAATACTAAGCTGCTAACAGCTATGACCATACCAACGCCAAGTAATGGGCGCTTGTCTTTTTTCCAGCGGATATTAGAGCCCATACCCATCGCAATCAATAACAACCACGTTAAGGGGACAAATAGCGCATTAAAGTAAGGAGGGCCTACCGATACTTGACCCAAATTAAAGGAATCAGCAATGATAGGATATAGCGTACCCAGCAAGACCACTAAGGTAGCAATCAGAATAATGACGTTATTGATGACTAAGAATGACTCACGCGAGATAAGCTGGTACTGACTCTCGACCGTCAAACGCCAACCGCGCACTGCGAACATCAACAGGCCGCCACCAATAATAACCCCTAAGATAGCTAAGATGACTAAGCCACGAGTTGGATCAGCGGCGAACGAATGCACCGAAGTGATAACGCCAGAGCGTACTAGGAACGTGCCAAGTAAGCTCAGCGCAAAGGCAAAAATCGCCAGCATAATCGTCCATGCCTTAAAGACACCACGCTTTTCAGTCACTGCCAACGAATGTAGTAATGCCAAACCGGCAAGCCATGGCATCAGTGACGCGTTCTCTACTGGATCCCAAAACCACCAACCGCCCCAGCCAAGCTCGTAATAGGCCCACCAAGAACCCAGCGCGATACCAATGGTTAAGAAACCCCAAGCAGCGAGTGCCCATGGACGCGACCAACGCGTCCAAACGGCATCCAAGCGCCCTTCCCATAATGCTGCCATACAAAACGCAAACGGCACGACCATGCCCACATAGCCCATATATAGCATCGGCGGATGAATAATCAGACCGAAATCTTGTAGAACAGGGTTCAGATCCGCGCCATCGACAGGCAGGTTTGGCAAAGTACGATCAAACGGCGACGAGGTAAAGATTAACATCGCCAGCATCATCATCTGTACGCCAGCCAATATCACCAATACCCGCGCACGCATCGACAGCGGCAGACCACGGCTAAAATATGACACCAAGGCACACCAAGTGGCCATGATGGTCATCCATAACAATAACGAACCTTCATGCCCGCCCCACGTTGCTGATAGCTTATAGTACCAAGGCAACAAGGTATTAGAATGCTGGGTGACGTAGACCAAGCTAAAGTCATTGTAATAAAAGCCGGCCATCAAAGCGCCAAATGAGGTAATCATGGCAGCAAACTGTGCCCATGCCAAACTTGGTGCCAAACGCTGCCAAGCAACGTGATCACGCATGATGCCAATAGTTGGCAACACCACTTGCAAAATCGCCAATATAAAGGCGGCCAGCAAGGCAAAATAACCCAATTCTGTGATTAACATATGGTCTAACCTTGTTTACCTTGGATACTATCTAAGAGTCGCCGATGGCATTTATTAGCCACTGGCGAACGCTATATAGTCCTTAATGCGGTCATAGTTTACGGTTACAAACAGAGGTTTTAATCGCTATAGAAGCCCATAAAACCCGCTACTATTATCGTGATGTACTAATACGATTTATTAATACAAAGAAGCTGTCTTACACTGGTTGTGCTTTTATTAAGTCTGTAAAAAAAGTTACTTACTGCCCTACTGCCCTACTGCATCGCTGGGAAAAACACCAACACCAGATGCAACCAACCTGCCAAAAACCCAGTCAGTCCACCCAAGACGATAAGCGTCATCTCATCTTCCCGAAACGCCGGACGTAATAAGTTCTGAAACTCATTTGGCGATAATGCGCGAATACGATCTCGGAACAGCCCAAATATCTTACTGGCACGGCTTTCATTCAACTCAGGATCACGTAGTGGCACCATGGTCGCGACGATGGATTTATCAATAATAGTATTTTTTAACTGCCCATACTCACGGCGACCCAGCCCTACTCTTAACGTCGTACTAATGACCGGCGATTCTAACACCTTATATAAGTGCGACTTCATGAGCTCACGCGTTTGTGCAGCACGGTCACCATACATCATCTCATTCATGATGTTCTCAAGCGTCACCAAATCTTTTACCACAATCTCAGCGAAAACCTCAGAGACTTCTTCTTGACGCTTCATAAAGCCGCCCTGAAAACGATACTGGCCAATATGCGGCAGCTGCGGCCTAATGAACGGGAAGCGACTTTGTAGCGCAAAAAACTTCACATACGGTATAAAGTGCGGCTCTATTGGATTAAACACCATCCAAATGGCGATCCAGTTGGTGAGAAACCCCCAAATAGCGGCAAAGAAAGGTACGGTCCAATGCTGCGGCACCACCAAAAAAATGAACATTTGCACAATACCGAAAACCAATCCAATCAGCGCACTGATATGCCAAATAAAGTTAATCTCTTTTTGGCCTACCTTCAAAAACATATCGACCATTAAGCGCCGATCGTTTTCCATGGTATTAACAATCATTTTACGCATATCGACCAAGTCTTCGACATGATAAGTCAAATCCGTCACCAGCGACTGCATGATACTGGGCAACTCTTTGTGTGCTTGGGCGTAGACGCGACGCTTTAAGGCATAGGGCAAGTTGCCCCAGAGGGCTGGCGAATGGTCGAGCATAATCTCATCAATCAGTGGCTCAAGGTTTTTATCCACGGTATCAGTGATAAAAACTGCCATTTGATCCGGCTCCATCGCCTTAAAAAACTCATCAAGCGAACCGAGCTTAGAGAGCGTTTGATCTACAATTACCCCAGATATCTTGCCCGCTTTTCGCGGCACGATACCTTGCCAGCCGATACCCGGTAGGCCAAAAAACGGAAAGTTCGGAATACGAATACCCCAAAACTTAACAGGATAAAACAGCATTTTGAGCGCCATCCACACGTGTATCCAAGTGACGAATGCCGTCACGGGTGGGATGGTTAGCATGGCAAAAAACTCTGGGTGCTCAGCTATCGTTTGCCACAATGAAGTTGCGTCCATGACTTTGGTTGTCCCTGACATGATGATTGTCGTTGCTAATAAAATATGCTTAGCAAATTAAGAACGCTCAAAAGACGTTCCCCCAAAATAACTACTAATAACCAACCGGTTCAAGACCCTGTTAATTCGTTCAAGGTACCTTTAATTGGTTTAAAATATTTTTAATTGATTTAATATTTTTGAATATAAGACAGATAAGTGCAAGTCCTATCAATGCAAGTAATACTCTATAATAGCCTGCGCGACTCTGACAGCGCGTCAATGCTATATAGAATTGACGATATAAAATAAATCGCCTGATTTTAGCATACTTGCTATTCATTAGCACACGTCGACCCTAGCCAAGTTGTGACTAGAGATGACAAGTTCTGTTGCCTCACTGGTATTGTGAAAGTAATCGTAAAAGAATCATCCTCATAATCGTAAATATCTCAAACCCATTTATCTCAATCACTCATGATGCCAACGATAAAATAAATCGCAGAGTACTGCGCCCTCGCATTTGTTCTGTTATAATTTGTGATTAATTTGCAGCGAAATTCAACACACCAGTCATTGCAAGTTAATGATTGCGCATAGCACTGTATCTGATTGAAATCATTAATCTTATCCTTTATATTCATCGCGCTTAGACTGACTATCCCACCGTTTTATCCCGCTTCTGATGTTTCGCCGACCGCCTGAGTACTGATTTTATATGAATAAACCGCTAGCTTCCGACACCGAACAGGTCAACCGTATTTTTGCGCACCGGATCATTATCTTTGGGCTACTAATATTTTTGGGTCTGAGTGGTTTGCTACTACGCTATGGTTATTTGCAAGTCTATGCTCATGATAAATATACGACACAGGCAGACAACAATCGCATTAAGCTGATATCTGCACCGCCAAGCCGTGGTTATATTTATGATCGTAATGGGGTGATACTGGCGGACAATCAGCCTGTATTTACGGCGATGCTCAGCCCTGATGAGGTCGAAAACCCAGAACGTACCTTAAATTTGCTCGCGCCCATCTTTGAGCTTACCGATAAAGACATCACGGATATTTTGGCACGTCTGAGCAAAAGTAAAAACGATCCAGTGACCATTAAAATCGATTTAACCGAAGCACAATTGGCGCAGTTCAGCGAGCGCAAGCCTTTCTTTCGCGGTGTTACTATCCAGAGCAAGTTGACACGCTCATACCCTTACGACGAGCTGTTCGCCCACGTCATTGGTTACGTCGGCCGTATCAACGACAAAGAAAGCAAGCGCATTGACAAAGATCGCTATGCGGGCACGGATCTCATTGGCAAAATCGGTATTGAAGATTTTTATGAAGATATTTTACTTGGACAACCGGGCTACCAATCGGTAGAGACAGACGCTCACGGCAATATTATTCGCCAACTAGACACCAAACCGCCGATTGCAGGTAATGATATTACCCTGAGCTTAGATTACGGTTTACAAACCGTCGCTCAGCAGCAGCTCGATGGTCGTCGCGGCGCTATTGTGGCGATAGACCCGCAAAACGGTGACGTACTGGCCTTTGTCAGTAATCCAAGCTATGACCCCAACCCTTTTATCTCTGGCATCTCGTTTAGAGACTATGGCTCACTACGGGACGATCTGGATCAGCCACTATATAATCGGGCATTACAGGGCACTTACCCGCCCGGCTCTACTATCAAGCCTTTTGAAGGTTTGGGCGGGATTCATTACGGTCTGCGTGATTGGGACACCACTATTTATGATCCTGGTTATTTCAGTCTGCCCGGAGATACCCACCGTTTTCGCGATTGGAAACGTGGTGGTCACGGCACAGTCGATCTCAAAAAGTCTATCGTGATGTCGGTTGATACCTACTATTATAAGCTGGCCTATGAGATGGGCATTCAGCGTCTGCATGATTGGATGGTACGTTTTGGCTTTGGCGAGGAGACTGGCATTGACCTGCCCAATGAAAAGTCAGGCATTATGCCATCGCCAAAATGGAAAAAAGACACGTACGATAAAGGCTGGCTACCGGGTGAGACGATCTCAGTCAGCATCGGTCAAGGGTATTTCTTAGCCACGCCGCTACAGATCGCCAATGCGACAGCGATGACTGCCAACAAGGGCTATCACATTACCCCGCATCTGCTGAAAAGCAGCGATGGGGCAGCAGAGGTCAAGGTCATCACCAAACCCGATGGCAAAATCGACTATAACGGCAAACCCTCTGATTGGCTACGCATGCATGATGCGATGGAAAGTGTGGTGAAAGGTGGCACGGGACGTGGTATCTATACGCCGCGCTATCGTATCGCGGGTAAGACTGGTACGGCACAGGTAAAATCCATCGCTCAAGGCAAACGTTATGATAAGTCTGCGATAGACAAGCGCCACTGGGATCATGCGTGGTTCAACGGTTTTGCGCCAGTAGAAGACCCACAAATCGCCCTTGCCGTGTTGGTCGAAAACGGTGGCGGCGGTAGTGCCGTGGCAGCACCTATTGGTCGCGCGCTATTTGACTATTGGGTATTACAACGCAAAAATGATCCTATCTTGCCACCAACAGCTGACCAACTAAAAGTCATCAAACGTCAAAAAGCTTTTGAAAAAGTCATGCGTGATGCCCTGCGCGACAAAGAAGCAGCGTTAGCAGAGCAGGCAGCCGCGCAAGCAGCACCCACGACAGCGAGCGAATAAAGACCCATAAAGAATAAGAACGGTGACCATGAAAAAAGTAGCAACATCGCATAGCACTAAGCGTAAAACGTCTCATCAAGCAAAATCGTCGGCTGCCGGTCAGGTACGTATTATCGGTGGACAGTTTAAACGGCGCAGCGTCAGCTTCATCGATGCCGAAGGTTTACGTCCGACCCCTGATCGCCTGCGGGAGACCCTATTTAATTGGTTACTTGCTGATATTCATGGTGCATACGTGCTCGACAGCTGTGCCGGTAGTGGCGTTTTAGGCTTTGAGGCACTGTCTCGTGGTGCAGCACACTGCACCTTTATCGAGATGAATCGAGCACAAAGCGACATGCTGCAGCAAAGCGCTGAGCAGTTGCGCCTCGACGCTGATACCTATCAGATTATCAATGGCACCGCAGAGCAAGTATTGATGCAAAGTCACCTTGTCTCGCGCCCTTTTGATATTGTCTTTATCGATCCGCCCTATGCTGAAGATTTGTGGCAGCCGATTTTAACGACGCTTATCAGCCAGTCGCTCATTAGCCCCACGACCCTTATTTATTTAGAGGCCGATAAAGACTTAGCAGCACAATTGAATCAGCTAGCGAATATATTCAATGAAACATCAATGATACAAGCGCCAATCAGCTTTGATTGCCTCAAACAAACCAAAGTGGGACAAGTTGTCGCTGGACTTTATCAGCTATCATCGTCATAATTGTTTGGTTAATAAAAACGATTAACAAACGTTACAAATGTTTAGAACCGCTAAAAAACTGGCCAACGCTGCAGTTTAATGTATATAAGGCGAAAATAAACCCCAATGCAGCTTGCAAGCGTAGGCGCTACTGCTTATAATGTGCAGTCTGTTTTTTGAGAGCCCCGTTCCCAGCTAAACTCTCAACGAATTCTAATTTTAAGGTTTTATCATGAAAACACTTAGTGCAAAACCAGCTGAAGTGACCCATGACTGGTATGTCGTAGATGCTGACGGCAAAACCCTTGGTCGCTTAGCCACTCAAATCGCTACTCGCTTACGTGGCAAGCATAAGCCGTCTTTTACGCCGCACGTTGACACTGGTGACTTTATTGTTGTCATCAATGCTGACAAAATCACGGTAACGGGTAAAAAAGCGCAAGATAAAAAATACTATCGTCACAGTGGCTATCCAGGTGGTATCAAAGAAACCAACTTCAGTAAACTGCTTGCACATAAGCCTGAAGATGTTCTACACAAAGCGGTTAAGGGTATGCTTCCAAAAGGTCCTCTTGGCTATGCGATGATCAAGAAGCTGAAACTATATGCGGGTACTGAACATCCACATGAAGCACAGCAACCTAAAGCACTAGACATCTAAGGATACACTTATGGAACGCAATTACGGAACTGGTCGCCGCAAAACTTCTACTGCTCGTGTCTTTTTAGCTAAAGGTACTGGTAGCATTGTTGTTAACGGCAAGCCACTTGATGAATATTTCAGCCGCGAAACCTCACGCATGGTTGTTCGTCAGCCTCTAGAATTACTTGACTCACCTACTGCTTATGATCTTTTCATTACGGTTAAAGGCGGCGGTATCAGTGGTCAAGCGGGCGCTATTCGCCACGGCATCACGCGTGCATTGATCGAGCTTGACGAAGCCAACAAACCTGCTCTAAAAGCAGCTGGTTTTGTGACTCGTGATTCACGTCAAGTTGAACGTAAGAAATTGGGCCTACGTAAAGCACGTAAACGTCCACAATTCTCGAAACGTTAATCAAAACTACTTCTTTGCTTTTTGTGGTTATCGTCTTTTTCTCAGAGTCGATTTAACCGTATTAAGCAAAAGAATAGATTTGCAAAACCCCATAAGCTGGTCACAGCTTATGGGGTTTTTTTATGCCCACTCATCTCTTTATTGACAAGCGATGTATGGCGTAAGCGGTTGCGTTGCACACCGCTCTTATTGCCGCACTTTGCGAAAATGTTGCTTGCAAAGCGCCTAACGCTACCCCATCATATTACCTATCTATTTATGATACGCCGTTATTTATAGCGCAGAAGGATATTATGAAAGCGCCCGAACAATACGATCCAAGCAAGTCATCAAAGACCGATATGCCATCGCCAACTGCCGCGCAGCATGGGAAAGCAGCGAAGTCACCCGCTATTCCTATCGGTACGCCAACGATTACTCAAACCCATAAACGTACGGCGCAAGCGCATAAAAAGCCTTTTCAATGGCAGTTTTTGCTGCCTAAATATTGGGCGATTTGGTTATTGCTGGTTATTTTTCTACCGATGATTTATCTGCCACTACGTTGGCAGTTTTGGCTTGGGCGTAAAGTAGGTATTTTAATCTATAAAGTAGCAGGATCGCGGCGACGTGATACGCTGATTAACTTAAGGCTAGCCTTTCCAGAGAAACCAGAAGTCGAACGTGAGCTGATGGCTAAGCAAGTCTTTGTCAACCAAGGTATTGGTGTGTTCGAAACCTTATGTGCATGGTTCCGACCAAATGTCTTTACCCGCACCGTTTCTATCTCTGGATTACAGCATCTCGTTAATGCCCAAAACGAAGGTCGTCCAGTCATTCTACTAGGCGCTCACTATACCATGCTCGATTTGGGCGGCTTACTTTGTGCACAATTTTTCCCTGTAGACTGTATGTATCGCACGCAGAATAATCCATTACTTGATTGGTTTATTTATAATGGCCGCACCAATATATTCGGTACACAGATTTCTAGTCGAGACATGCGCAGTTTGGTCAACTCTATCAAAGCCGGACATGTTATCTGGTACTCTCCTGACCAAGATTATGGTCTTAAGCAAGGAGTAATGGCACCATTTTTTGGTGTGCCAGCAGCGACTATCACCGCTTCAAGACGCATGGCAAAGCTAGGTAGCAAAGACAAGCCACCTGCGGTCATGGCATTGCATACCTATCGGCAGACGCCTGATAATCTGCCGAGTGGCAAACGCCCGCATTATCATTTAACCATTACCCCAGCATTAGATCATTATCCCAGTAACGACGAGGTTGGTGATGCTAGCCGTGTCAATGAAATCTTAGAAGGGTTGATTCGTATTGATCCGACTCAGTGGATGTGGTTCCATCGCCGCTTCAAAAATGGGCCTGATGGTCGGACTGGTATTTATAAGTAGACTCCTATTCTTAAGAAAATTGCTGGGAAAATTTGCTATACTTTGCAGCTAATATTTTATCTTGTCATCAATACATAAATAACCACATAAATAGCGTTTCAATAACCACGCAATTATAATAATTCGATAAATAAAACCTTTATAAATAAATAACGGATTTTCCATGAATAATAACCGCACTTCTGATAATCAAACTTCTGACAGCCAAATCTCTGATAACTCGACACAAGCCAAACGCATTTTAACTGGCATTACCACTTCAGGCATTCCACACTTAGGCAACTATGTAGGCGCCATTCGCCCAGCGATTCAATCTATTCAGAACAGTAATGATGAAGCTTTTTTCTTTTTAGCCGATTATCATGGCATTATTAAATGCCATGACCCTGCTATTATTCATGAGTCTACTAAAGCGATTGCTGCAACTTGGATTGCCTGCGGTCTTGACCCTGAGCGTGTGACCTTTTATCGTCAATCAGATGTTCCCGAAATACCAGAATTGGCTTGGGTTTTAAATTGTTCATGTGCCAAGGGTTTAATGAATCGTGCTCATGCTTACAAAGCATCGGTAGATGCCAACATGAATAAAGAAGATGTTGATCCCGACCAAGGTATCACGATGGGTCTGTTTGGCTATCCGGTATTAATGGCTGCGGATATCTTAATGTTTAATGCTACTCACGTACCAGTAGGACGTGATCAAATTCAACATATTGAAATGGCGCGTGATATTGCGGGTACTTTTAATCATAAATATAAGCCGCTATTTACGCTACCCTCTGCGGTGGTCGATGATGAGATGCCGCTATTGACGGGTCTTGATGGACGTAAGATGAGTAAGAGCTATGGCAATACTATTCCGCTATTTGGTGAGCTAAACCCGCAAGTCAGCCCTGAAAAACAGATGCACAAAGCCATTATGAAAATTGTGACCAACTCACAACTGCCAGAAGAGCCAAAAAATCCTGACGACTCTGCTATTTTTGAGATTTATAAGGCCTTTGCTACGCCGGAAGAAATCGCCGACATGCGTGCGCAATTCGCCGCCGGTATTGGCTGGGGTGATGCCAAGCAAGCATTGTTTGATAAAATCAATAATGAGATAGCCCCATTTCGCGCGCGTTATGAAGAGCTAATGGCCAATCCAAAAGAGCTGGAAGAAATCTTACAAATGGGCGCTGACAAAGCTCGTCGCCATAGCCGTAAGCAACTAGACAAAACCCGCCGTGCCATTGGTATCCGTCCACTTGCCAAACTTAAATAATCGGGTTGTGACCAAGACGAATGCTAAATTTGGCAACTGAGTTAGCGTATCAAGAAGTGGCTGTATCACAAGATACCTTGTCTGTAGCCGCTCAGCAAAATTTTGTGGCTGTAAAAACTCAAGAGGCTAGAAGGGCTAAAGATGGCTCAGCTATCAATGATATGTCACTGCGTATTTATCAGACACCGGTGCAGCATCTGCCAGAAGATTTGTATGTACCGCCGCAAGCATTTGCCATTTGGCTTGAGCAATTTGCTGGACCATTAGATTTTTTATTATATCTGGTAAAGAAAAACAACGTTGATCTGACCCAAATGCCGATATTGCCCATCACTAAGCAATATTTGGCTTATATCAGTCAGCTAGATACCGATCATTTTGAATTGGCCGGTGATTACTTGCTGATGGCATCAACGTTGATTGCGATCAAGACCGAGCTATTATTGCCAAAGCCAGAGACCCCAAGCGATGAGCGCGACCCAAAAGCTGAGCTGATTGAGCGCCTCGAAGAGTATGCGCAAATCAAAGTAGCCAGTCAGCGTTTGGACAATCTGGTCCGTCTTGAGCGCGATGTGTTTTTGGCGATGGCTAGTATGCCCAGTCAAGATATTATGAATGCCGAGCGGCCCAATTACTCGCCAAATCTGTTGATTGATAGCTTATTTAAAATGCAGTTACAGCCCGACCATCAGATGCATACCATTAAAGTCGATGCCGTTCCTCTTGCTGACCGTATCGCCAGTATTAGCCGTCAATTAAGTATGAATGGCGCGCGCTCGTTTTATGGGCTATTAGATAAAACTCAAGGCAAGATAGGCGTGGTGGTTAGCTTCGTTGCCGTGCTCGAGCTGATGAAACGCCAGCTAGTTGGTGTTATAAACGCTGATTTAGAGAGTCACCCTAACGATACTGCTACTGGTAATGAATCTGCTGAAGACAGCCACCTAGGGTCATTAACGTTACAGTGGTTGGCTTAATGGTTTTTAATAGAGAATATGTAAAATGACAGATACGCAGCATCTACATTTAGCAGAGATGAGCAAACATATTGAAGTACTGCTGCATGCATCCGAAGCACCACTCACCGCTCATGATTTAAAGAAGCACTTGTCTGTGTCTAGCAAAGATCTCAAACAAGCTTTGGCATTATTACAGCAGCGCTTGGATACTGGTGTACTAAGCTTGCATGAGACGGCCAGTGGTTATCGCCTACAAATTGCGGATAGCTACAGTGGCTTGATTCAGCGTGTATTCCCGCAGCGTCAAGAGCGCCTTAGCCAAGCCTTACTTGAGACACTGAGTGTGATTGCTTATAAACAGCCAGTGACCCGCAGTGACATCGAGCACGTGCGCGGTGTCACGCTATCGAGTAATATATTGCGTCAGCTGTTCGATAAAGGCTGGATTGAAGAGAAAGGTTACAAGGAAACCTTGGGTCGACCAGCATTGCTACATACCACGCCACAATTCTTAGATGCCTTTGGATTGAATCATTTAGATGAGTTACCACCGATGCCAGATATGGCAGCCATTAAAGCGCTCTCTTAGCCTCAAAGTACGCTCTTAAACAGCTTGCAATAAGAACTGTATACTATTTTTAAGACCATAAAAAAGGACAAACTTAATAAGCTTGTCCTTTTTTTGAAACCAGTTTTTTTGAATCAAATTTTTAAACCAGTTTTTCTAAATCACTACAGTTAGATTAACAGTACTGATTATTAATTATTGGTTAATAATATCAACGCCCTTTGGCGGGGTAAATTTAAACTGGCTGCTGCTGATGCTTGGGTTCAGTTTGATGCCACTAAACTTGATAGAGGTCGTTTGACCTAAGGTATCATTTAGCACCATCATGACTGGCTTACCACCACTAAAGCTCATTGATAAACTCTTAAAGCTGGCACTATCCGACTTTGGATAAAGCACATAGTAGTTTTTATTATCATACGGCTGGGTGATTTTAAAGTTTTTATCGATTTTGCTTGGATCACCTGATAATAAGAGTGCTGGGGTATTACCCACTTGGCTATCGACGTTTTGCTTAGTCGCTTGCTCTAAGTCTTTGTCATAAACCCACATCGAGCTGCCATTAGCAATGATTAGCTGCTGTGAAGGTGACTTTGTCTCCCAGCGAAAGTTGTTTGGACGCTGCACACTCATAGAGCCAGAAAACGTGCCACTATTAGCGCCTTTGGTTGTTTGGCTAAAGTTAGCCGTCATACTCTTGGTATTGGCTAACAGTGTATTTAAACGCTTAGCAGCCGTCAAGTTATCCGCAGGGGCAGCCGTCGCTGATTGTGTGAGTGCCATCATCGGCGCTGCGACACCAAGTGAGGTCATCAACACACCTGCCAAAGCACCGCTCATCATTTTTTGTTTTAGGCTCGTGGTTTGTTTATTTAGTAAAGTCATTATTAATCCTCTCTCAAAATGCGTAATCGCTAAAAAATAAATGTTGTTATTAAAATTTTTGTTTTCAATACTGTTTAATAGCCTAGATAAAACCAGCCTTATTAAACAATGCGCACAGTGTGCCAGTTTTTTCATTACGCGCCTAGTCATGATTTGCAATCATTACTACGCCTGCCATACGCGCTTGTAACCAACTCTGTTACACACTATATCAAGATATTTATATAAAACCTTATAGGGTCGATTGGTTCACAAGCTTAGACTTGCTCTGGCTTACAGACATAAAAAATCCTCTACTACCAAACGGTAATAGAGGATTTTTTAGTCATCAGATTGTTTTACTCAAAAAGAATAAAACAACCTAGATGGGCAATTATGCGCTTTCAACCATAACATAACGACGGTTGAATTTACCTTTGGTCGCAAACTTTACCACACCGTCATTCAGTGCAAATAAAGTATGGTCACGACCCATGCCAACGCCTTCGCCTGCGTGGAATTCTGTACCACGTTGACGAACGATGATGTTACCGGCAACGATGGCTTGACCGCCAAAGATTTTTACGCCGAGCATTTTTGGGTTTGAATCACGACCGTTACGGCTTGAACCGGCAGCTTTTTTATGTGCCATGAGAAAATCTCCTTGTTAATGTGACTTATCGCTAATGCGACAACTCTTAAGCATTTAGTGCGCTATTTAGCAGTAATTGCTAAGTGGATAATTAGGCATTAATCGCTTTGATTTTTAACAAGGTATACCATTGGCGGTGACCTTGCTCTTTGTGATAATGCTTACGACGGTTGTGCTTGATGATACGGATTTTTTCGCCGCGACCATGTTCAACCACTTCTACTTCTACGCTAGCACCTTCAACGATAGGCTGACCGATTTTGACAGTTTCACCGTCAACAACCATCAACACATCTTCAAATTTGATTGTTTCGCCTTTTTCTGCTTTTAGTAATTCAACTTTTAAAAGCTCGTCGACGACTACACGGTGCTGTTTACCACCAGTTTTGATTACTGCGTACATTGTCTGACTCCGTTTAACCCGTGTGCCGTGGATGATATTATACCAACGCTTTTACGACGAACACGACAGGGAAAAATTAAAGGCAAGATTTTACGGCTTTTTGCTCATAAAAGCAAGCCGCGCCTCTTGTTTTTGTAAGGTGGTTACACTAAACCAGCGCTAATACTACTACATCTATTAATATAGAGGGAATGGCAGTGTGACTGATGGTTAAGTCGATCGAATCTGCCACTCAAGCAAAATGCTTGCTAATAGTAATAAATACTGACTTACATCTAACAGCGGCCATTATAACGCATATAATCAGTTGCTTACAGTCTTTTATCAATCGCTTTTGCTTAAGCAGCCATTGTTGATAATGCCCCATAAAACTATTTATAATTCTTTTTTGTTTTTATCATTTTTATTTGGTA
>NZ_PJBY01000108.1:0-72465 GCF_002836005.1 Psychrobacter sp. Sarcosine-3u-12 | reverse complement strand
AACTCTTAAGCTCTAGACACGATAAAACCGCATAGCAATTGATTGTTATGCGGTTTTATTGTTAACCATCCATGTTACCTATCACGACTGTAATCTATGCATCCTTGCATAACGTTCAGTGTGTTGCGATATCGGGCATCCTGCCCTGTTTACTACCGTTATTAGCATTAATAATGCTACTAGCAAAGGTTATGTATCCTTTCTTCGTTCACTATTATCATCCTGACGCTAGTAAACGAATCATTATCCTTAATGCGGTCAACTCAATCCTTGAGTTACATTCCCTTATGCCGTGTATGTATAATGCCTAATTCTCACTCCGATGTTAAGTCGCGTAAACGTCATTGTGTGTAAGCATATGCTTACACGAGAACCTGATAACGATTTTATTGCTATTTTCAAATCAGCATTTCCCCAAAAATACCGACCAAAAAGCCGAGCGTTGCCCCAAGCGAGGTCAGATAACTCTTATCCAGCTTACTGGCAGGAATGATATCTTGGATAAGTAGATATAAAATACCCCCACTCGCAAAAATCATAAGATGGGCGGTAAGATTAGGATGCTCGCTCAATAAAAAATGCCCGATCAGCGCAGATATAACGCCAAAAAAACTGAGTCCAAAAAAGATGGTCAACGTCCTTTTAACACTAAAACCGCTCTGCACCATATCACGAAAGGCATTGAATGACTCTGGAAGGTTTTGCAGTCCAATAAACAATGCTAATAATAGCGACAGCTGCGGTTCAATCGCGAATACCGCTCCTAGCGCGATGGACTCCGGTACAAAGTCCATCATCATAGCGAGTAAGGTTGCCTGCTGACTATTCGATTCAGCCAGCTTACGATCTAGCAGCATAAACAGGATGGCTCCTGATAAAAATGAGCCTGTGACACCCCAAACACTCAATACCTCCATACCCTTTGGCAATAAAACGAATGCCAATGCCGATAAAATAATACCCGCACCGAACGACATCGAGGTATGAATAAATTCATATTTGACTGGGCTGTCTGTGACATGGTGGTCAAAAACATTGGCCAATAAACCGCCTATAAACACGGTTATACCTGCAAAAGCTGAAAACAAAATAAGCTTGAATAGCATTTATGGTTCCTTTTCATCGCTACCATTCAGAGATATGCTGCTTTGTTAGCTAAGTGATCAATTAAGCGATATATCATTAAACGGGCAATTACAACTTATTAACGCAAATGACACTTAACATCAAGTTTTGTGTCTTATCATAGATAATGTAAGAAAATATTTCTAGCCATCAGATAAATAAGAAAGTCAGTTAGTCATGCAATTATTACTTCTGCATTTATAAAGGCTACCAAGTGACATAGACATCAACCACATGACGCTGTTAGATGTGAAAAGCAATCCGGTAATTATTAATCCAAAAATATCGTAGGAGATTTTATCATGAAGATTTTGCAGCTATTTTCATTGAAGACAGCGATGTCTGCAGGCCTTTCGCTTACCTTGCTAGGCACGATGGTCGGTTGTACCGTCGTTGGTCCAGGCTATGACAATCAGTCCGTCTATCGCGGTGATAAGGGTTACAGCAATGCTAACTATAACCGCGTTAGCCAACAGCTGCGCAACGATTTACGTCGTAAAGGGTATCAGGTCACGAACATCAGATCTGACAGTTATCGCGGTAATCGATTGCTCACAGCCTATGCCAAAAAGAACAATCAAGCCTACGAGCTCAAGTATACCTACCCTGATTTAAGGCTTATCAGTTCAAGCAGGCAAGATTGGTCCAAGAAACGCTATGATGATAAATATGATAATGACCGTGATTATGATGATCGCGACCATAATAAGTATGATTATGACAAAAAGGATAAGCACAACAAGCACGGAAAAGGCAAATATAAAAATAACAACAAGCATAAAAACAAAGGCAAATATAAAAATAACTGGTAATACTGATAAGTCCCCTGTCAATAAGAGTCGTAGACTAATTGGATCTTCACCCTTTTAATCGATAAGTTTTAGATGATATATCGCAGCTGATGAAAAATAATGCCAAACCTGCTTTATAACGTCTCAGAATAAAGTTATGGCATCGTTTACCTATTGATGCCGCGGTCAGATAAGCCAACCCTTGGTTTATCTGACCATTTTTTTGGGCAGGCTTTATTACTTTGCTAGTACTTAAATGTCCATTACCTTTATCACATCATATGCGGGTGTCTCATAAGGATGCGCTTGCTTTAGTGCTTCAATGACTTGAGCAATATTAGCAGTAGCAACCACCATTTCTACTCGCCATTCATCAACTTCTTCTAGTTTATCGTGCGTACCAATATGCGGTGCACTGCCTGCTAGCGGCATAAACTGCCCCACTCCTTGCACTTGCCAGCAGCACTGCTCGTAATCACCAATCGTACCAGCACCTGCTGCAAATAAAGCAGACTTAACTGGTTCTAATGCCGCTTCGGGAATAAAAACCGTCAACTTATACATCGTTCATCTTTTACCTTATAACTTATACCAAGAGAGCCGCTATATTAAAACCAGAAGGCAGCCATCGTTTTATTTTTTTGATAGCGAAGGATGGTCGGTCCAGATATAGCGCAATAGCCAATCTTTGGCATCGCCAGCATAGTCAATGCCGATACGAGGACGCAGAGATATCGGTGGCTGACAGCCATCATCTTCGATCCAAACGGCTGACTCTGCACTAATAGGTTTACCATTCAATTCACGGTCAATTTGTAAGCGCTTCGTCAGCTTACCAGGACCTGCCAGCTGCGTTGGATAAGTAAGTTGCTTATCTGCGCTTAGCCATTGCTCATCGATCAGGTGGTCACTGTCATCGGTCAAAAATCCAGCCCGTATTAATACCGACTCAGGCGACTCTAGAGGGCCGCTAATCAAATTTAGCATATGATGCACACCGTATGTCAAATAGACATAAAACACACCGCCTTGCTCATACATAATCTCTGTGCGCGCCGTTCGAGTACCTGCATGTGAATGGCAGGCGGGGTCATCTTGACCAATATAGGCTTCTGTCTCAGAAATACGCATACGTAGCGTTTTTTGCTGTCCATCACTATCGTTTAGCTTTCGACATAAGACTTTACCAATCAGGTCAGCAGCGACCACACAGGTCGGACGAGTGAACCAGTCAGGCTCCAAAACGGTTGATGAGGCAGTAGACATTAGCGAAACCTTTTCTTATTTTTATGGTTTAATTGATATGAGTAAGCACTAACAAATTAGCATAAAAGTAAGACAAGGTATCGAGGACAGTGTTGACGCTATGTTTGATTTTTTATACGAGTTAAGCTACAGGTTTGTGCCTAAAGAGATAATATTCATGGTGTGTGGTAGCCATCCATAATGATGGTTAGAGAGGATTTTATCACTGAACATTGTTAGGGCGTGTCCTCAATTCAACCGACAACTACCTAAATGGGATAAAAGTGATTAAATCTTGCAGTCTGTTTTGAGTGGTTCCATTACAGCGGTCTGTTTTGAGTGGTCTATTAATTGATTAGTGACCCTAATTAGTTGGTTCCCTTGGGTATACCCAAAACAGAGCAGACCCTAGTCTGGTACTTAAAAAACATCCTAATTTTTTTAAACAGTGAATAACTTCAGTTAGAAACGCTCTTAAACAAGCGTATTAATTTCTTCCTACCCCACCTTTTTCTCATGAAATGTAGGAATAATTACTGTAGTTAAATTATGCATCGTTAATTAAGTTGCCAATAAAGAGGAGTACCATAAGTCTCAGCAAAATAATCAATTAATGTTCTTACATTTAGAGAAACATGAGGAGTGTTAGGATAAATAGCCGCGACATGCTGGGGTGTGGTTTTGACTGCCGTATCATAATCAGGTAATAGCTTAATGAGTTCGCCGCCCTTTAAATACTCACCGATCAGCCAATCTGGGAAAAGCACAATTCCCATACCTTTGAGTGCTGATACCAATAAAGATTCCGCATTATTAGATACTAATAAAGCAGGCGCTAAGAATGGCGTCCAATCTTCATTTCCTGTTTTAAAAAGCCAACGATTGGGTCCTGTCGAGCCTTTGTATACTAGGCATTTATGATGCATCAAATCTGCTGGCGCTTGTAGTTCACCGGCTGTCTGTATGTACGCTGGAGAAGCGACAAGATGATAAGTTTGCTCACCAAAGACACGCGCATGAAAAGCGGAGTCATGTAAGGTGCCAATTCTAAAAATAACGTCAGTTGCATAATGATGAGGATCAATAAAGTCATCCGTTAACGTCAAATCTATCTGTAATTTAGGATGCTGAGCACTAAGCTGTGGCAACCAAGGTGCGATATGTCGTTGTCCAAAAAATACGGGAGCATTAATTCTGATTAAGCCGCCCGGCTCTAAGGTTCTGTCTTGAAGCTCTTGCTGTGCCGCACTCATGCTTTCAGTCATGGATTTTGCATAGCGCAGAAACACATGCCCCGCTTCAGTCGGAATGACGGCACGTGTATTGCGATAAAAAAGCTGTTGCCCTAAAGAGTCTTCTAGCTGTTTGATAATACGAGACACTTTAGAAGCTGACACGCCTTCTTTTCGAGCCACTACAGAAAAGCTTTGAGCATTAAAGACGTCTATAAAAAATAGTAAGGTCTTTATATTAATGGTATCTATCGTCTTCATTTGTGCAACTTATGCAAAGGTCATTTCTATATTATAGCGTTTTTTAATGGGTATAGGCTGCGGTACACTACGCCGCATCACTCATTAAGGATTGCTATATGCAAATTTTATTAATACTCATTGTTGTTTTAGGCGGCATGGGGTTGTCGGTTGAAGCGGGATTGCTTGGACCCTTAGGAAGTGAGGTAGGCGAGCTGTGGGCAACGTTGAGTATTTTTGGTGTGGGCGCTGCTCTGACATTCTTTTTGATGTTGTTTTTTAGTCCGCGCGAGAGTCCTTCGTTTTTTTCACAGCCACCACTACTGCTGATTGGCGGTATTTTAGGGCCTGTTTATGTGGTGGTATTAACCGTGGTAACGCCCGTCATTGGCATTGCGCTGACGATGATTGGCATACTGGCTGGGCAAGTGTTTCAGAGTTTAATCATAGATCATTATGGCTTATTCGAAACTATGGAGCGAAAAATAGATATTAAGCGAATTATCGCTTTATTTTTCATTATTGCTGCACTTATTTTTATGGCAAGAGGATAATCCAGATGATGCTTATTTTAATGATTATATTGGCCGTAATTGGCGGCGCGGCTTTGAGTGTTCAAGCGGCATTAAATGGTCGCCTTGGCGGCAATGTCGGCGTATTTAAAAGTGCTTTTTTAACCTTTTCTGTGGGTGCAGTAGTAACCACCTTGCTCATTTTCTTTTTTGAGCCCAGTCATACTGTGACTTTGATGGATGTGCCGAAGTGGCAACTACTTGGCGCTTTGTGCGGTGTACCTTACATCGTCATTATGGTGGTTGCAGTCCAGCGTATTGGTACGGCTGTGGCAACGGTAGCGGTTATTTTTGGTCAGCTGAGCATGAGCGTACTGATCGATAACTTTGGCTGGTTGGGTAACGAGGCAATTAGCCTTTCAGTCAGTAGAATGGCGGCATTGGTTTGCTTAGCTATTGCGCTTTATTTTATTTATGCGAGTAGTAAGTCTGAGCCTAAACAGGCTCAGTAGCTCATACCTACTGATCGTTATTAACCATACTTTCTTAGGTCATAGCTACTATGATGTAGAGGTAGTATTGCCAAAATTTTGCAGAATGATATTCGCACACTGTTCATGTGTTTCCATTGGCAGAGTGAGCTACGCTGAAGAAATTTTAGAAACTAACATCAGAGATTTTAATCAGACAGGTAGATCATAATGACCCATGCTGTCGATTTGATAGTCATTATGATCATATCTAACATTAGCAGTTTGATACCTGTGTAGCGCATCAATCACGATAGAATATGTATGGTAAGTACACACCATGAGGTACACTGTGGCTATCTCAGCGTGTCAAAACGTTGATACCATCAGCCCACAGCCGAAGGTTTAAGTCCTCACTAGGGTACCAACATTAATATAATGACATAAAAAAACTGAGCACATGTCTCAGTCTTTTATTTTATATTGTGACTATTGATAGCTTAGTTTAATGGTACACCGATACGGTCAGCCACTTCTTCATAAGCTTCAATCACATCACCTAATGACTGACGGAAACGGTCTTTATCAAGTTTTTTCTTAGTATTCTTATCCCAGATACGGCAACCATCTGGTGAGAACTCATCACCTAATACGATACGGTCATGGAATACGCCAAACTCTAGTTTAAAATCAACTAGGATTAAGTCACCAGCATCAAACAGTTCTTTTAAGACGTCATTGACTTGATAAGTCAGCTCTTCCATTTTAGCCAATTGTTCTTTGGTCGCCCAGCCAAGAGATACAGAGAGCGACTCATTGACCATCGGATCACCTAGCGCATCGTCTTTATAAAACAGCTCATATGTTGGCGGCGTCAATGCCTGCCCTTCTTCTAAGCCCAAACGACGTACCAAACTACCAGCGGCAAAGTTACGCACCACGCACTCTACAGGAATCATATCCAAGCGCTTGACCAATACTTCGTCTTCAGATAGCTGCTTTTCAAAATGTGTTTCAATACCAGCGTCAGCCAATTTTTGCATAATAAAAGCATTAAAGCGGTTATTAACCACGCCCTTACGTGCTAACTGTTCGATACGCTTACCATCGAGCGCCGAGGTGTCATCACGGAAGTGTAAAATCAAAAGATCGTTGTCTTCTGTTTCATAGACAGATTTGGCTTTGCCTTTATATAGCAGTTGTTGCTTTTGCATTATGGAGTTCCTGTTCGTTCAAGCTTATGTGGTAAAAACGCGCAGCGACCGCTGGACTCTGTACGACGTCATTCATTAATCTATTAGATCATGAATAACCATAGTAAAAAGTCAGCGGTATAAATAGGGAAACACAGTTTTTAGTTTGATGACTCGCTCACGGCAACAGCGCGTTGCGGCTTAGGTAATTGATACTGCTTACCCGCTTCGTTCTGTAAGGTGAGTGTATTGGCACCTGCATTTGGGGTGGCGTATAACGGTACAAAAGGTGCTGGCTCCTGAGCAACCGGTAGCTCTAGAGGCGCAAGCTTTTTGCTTTCTTGATATTCTAAGCTGCCATTATCGCGCTTACCAAGAAAACCTTTGGTCATTTGACAGCCACTTAATACTAAGGTGCTACCCAATATCAAAACCATCATAGCAGGAAATGTTTTGGTAGGGCTTGATGATACTTTCATCATATTATCTCTCTGAGTTAGCAATTTTTGCTTATTTGGGCGACTGACTTATCGTTACCGTTAAGTGCCTCACTAAGCCCTAAATCATTAATAATAATGTAGGGCTTAGTGTTTAACCATTCAATCGTCAATACTTATCGTAAATTCGCACGAACCAACGCTTCATCAATGGTGGCATGATGTTGTTCTGCCAACCATACCAACGGCAGACGAATACCAGTATCTATCATACCCATCTTATGTAACGCATATTTTGCTGGAATGGGACTAGATTCAATAAACAAATCACGGTGTAAGTGTTTAATCACATCATGCGCTTTATTGGCGGTATCAAGGTCGCCGCGTAGCGCTGCCGAAAACGTTTCGCTCATCGCTTTTGGCGCGACGTTAGCCGTTACCGAAATATTACCTTTGGCACCCATCTGCATCAAATCAAGCGCCGTACCATCATCGCCAGATAGCACAACGATACGGTCGCCAACCGCTTTAATCAACTGCTCACCACGAGCAACTGAGCCGGTCGCGTCTTTAATCGCCACGATATTATCGATATCAGCCAAACGCTCAACCGTATTCTGCGCGATATCAACTACAGTACGCCCTGGTACGTTATAGAGCATCTGCGGGATCTTTACGGCTTGGGCAATCGCTTTATAATGCTGATACAAGCCTTCTTGTGGCGGCTTATTGTAGTAAGGAGCGACCAATAATGCACAGTCTGCACCAGCATCTGCCGCATCTTGGGTGAGCTTGATGGCTTCAGTCGTATTATTCGCGCCTGTACCCGCTATCACTGGTACACGGCCTTTGACGTGCTGCACAAAGTAGCGAATCACATCGCTATGCTCTTGCATCGACAAAGTCGCTGATTCACCAGTGGTGCCCACGGCAACGAGGCAATGGGTGCCCTGCTCGATCTGCCAGTCTATGAGGTCGGCCAGACGTTTATAATCGACCGTGCCGTCAGGATGCATGGGCGTTACCAAGGCCACCATAGAGCCTTGTAGTCGGGTTTTGATCTCGTCGTATGCTGTGCTCATAACTGTGCCTTACTGTTGTATTGTCCTAGCTTTATTCAAGCTGTCACATGATCCATCGTTTGCAATCGCCAATGTCTATTTTTACATTAATAACCAGATCAATGGTAGCTATTGCATGATGTTCATACTGGGCGTTTATATACAGATGATAGTGACATTCTCATTATAGAATCATGTGTATATCTATCCGCATGGACATTATTTTTGTCCATTGCCGATGCTGTCTATCAATCATAATAAAAACGCCTACTAGTGTAGCATATTTTGATTTAACCGCTATCAGTCAATTAATGCTCAGTCCAGATATACCCTATCTATTTGCGCGCTATTCCAAGCGCTGCTTAGCGCTAATGTTATGCAACATAGACACAAGGGCGGCTGCTTATAGACCTTATTATTTAAGGCTTACTGTTTAGGGCTTATTGAACATTGATAAACAGTTAGTTTAGCGTAATTATGCAAGCGGGATAAATGCTTTTGAATTATTTTAACGAATCGTCAACACATCGATGGTCGGACGATACCAGCGAAAAGGTAACCCTCGGGTGCCCACTCCACTACTGACAAATATCTGCGCGCTACCATGCTGGTATAGGCCGCGCTGCTTACCCATGCGACTGTTATCCAACAATGACGACTGCTTACCTATACGACGAATGTCTTGCTTTTTTTGCGCCGTTAATATGTTTTTCTGTATTGCTTTGGCCGCACCGGTAATCAATAAAGGTCGGGGCTGCAGCGATTTTGGTAAGTCGCTAATACTATCAAATCGTGACGCAAGAATAATGACAGGTTTAGTTGCCTGCTCAATTTCAGCACTCAGCACAGCTTTATTAGGCACATTCAAAGTGTCGTCATCGTTCAATTGTTTCGGGATATCTTGCCAGCCGCAAAGTATGGCCACGACTGGATTGTCCTTTAGATATTTTTGCGTGCTGGTATCTGGATGGCCTTTTATATAACTTGCTTGATTTGCTATCAATCGACCGTTGCCAGTTCGAGCACATTTAAGCGGCAACGACGTACATTGCTGCCCGATATAGTTGATATCCAGTACGTCAAAAGCATTGGCCAAGGTGTCTTCTAACAATGGCTGACCTTGCTTGGTAGTATTGATCGACTGATAACGCAAATCCGAGGTACTCATGACCGTATAAACGGGCTTATTTACCCCTTTAAATAGCATCAACTGCCCGACCAAATCGGCGCTTGGATAATAGAGCCAATCACCTGTGATCAATACCGCATCTGCTGACAAGGCATTGATGGTAGCGACCAGCTTGCTGATATGACGCGGCTTGCCACTATATAAACCAATGCGCAAATCGGCTAATACCGCCACCGTAAGCGGAGTTGTTAAGCCCAAATCAACAGCATGATGCTGCAAACGCAAACGATTGGGCTGCACAACCACCGTATAAAAATACAGACCCATGGCAATGACAGCCATCAACACGGCATTCGGTGACAATTGTGCCAGCATGGGTGTCACTTGTTGTACTCGCCCAATAATCAATAACAGTGCCCAAAAAGGCATGGTATAGGCAGCGTAATATAGCAACAACTTTGACCAAATACGCCAAAAGCGTTTTGTGGGATTGGCATTGAATGTCTGTAATCCTGACCACAATATGATATACGCTAGCAAGGCTGCTGCTATAGTGATGCTAAGCGTATAAAAAGCGTGGTCAGTCATAATTACCTAGCTATATATAAAGGTATGAATAGTCGTTTGTGCCGTTGGGCGCGCAATCAAATCAATGTTGGTCAATCAAACCAATGTCCAAATTAACGTCCAAATTAATGTGACTTGCTCACCGTTAAATTGAGCAACAGCAACTCATCAAAACCAATCGATAAAAAAATCAGCCATTATAGAGGTCGAGCTCTATGATAGACAAGTATAATTATCAATGCTTATCGAGATACGTCATTTAAGCATAGTCGATTGACTATATGATAACTATTCAATACGCAGGCCAATAATACCAGGGATGCCTTGGCGCATGACTTCAATCGTTACCACACCCTTTTTGGGAAGTGAGGAGATAGCACTAGAAAAATCAGTGACCTTGGCAATAGGCTTTTGGTGAAAATTAGTAATAATATCTCCCGCCAAAATGCCCGAGCGCGCGGCTAAGCCTGTCGGGTCAACGGTCGTGACCAATATCCCTGTTTTATTGTCCACCGCCAGCTCTGCTTGCTCATCTGGGGTCAAATTGCGCAGACGTAAGCCTAATTGCACCTCATCATCTTGCTGCGAGCCGCTTTGTGCCCTGACATCATTTGGCGCATAAGTGAGCTTGCCTTTTACGAGCATTTGCTTGCCATCACGCTGAATCTGGGCGCTGAACGGATCATTGGGTCGCGCTCGATTGATCAGGTTCAATAAATCTGCAGCACGCATAATCTGCACATTATTGTATTGCAAAATGATGTCGCCTGCTTGTAGACCTGATTTTTGGGCGGGCGAGTCTGGTGAGACGCGGGTAAGTAGTGCGCCCTGTGGACGCGCTAAATTATACGCTTCCGCTAAATTACGATCGATGTCTTGAGGATAAATCCCCATATAGGCACGTGCGACTTCGCCATTGGTTTTGAGCTGCTCGTAGATATCCATCGCCGCATCAATAGGAATTGAGAACGACAAGCCCATATAACCGCCCGTACCACTAAAGATACGTGAGTTGATACCGATGACTTCGCCGCGCTGATTAAATAATGGCCCGCCTGAGTTACCCGGATTTAATGCCACATCAGTTTGGATAAAGGGCACGCTGGTCTCACGTGAAAAGCTGCGCGACTTGGCACTGACGATACCTGCGGATGCCGAATAATCAAAACCAAAGGGCGACCCTATCGCCAATACCGGCTCACCTACCTTTAGACTGTCTGAATCACCAATCGGTAAGGCTGGGAACTGATTGCCTGTGACTTTGAGCACCGCCACATCTGAGCGCTCATCGCTACCCACCAAGGTCACATCCAGCTCTGTTCTGTCATTAAGGGTCACGGTGATTTTGTCTGCACCAGCAACCACATGGTGATTGGTCAACATATAACCATCGGTGGTGACAAAAAAAGCGGTGCCATAAGCGTGTTCAATCGCAGGCGTCGCTGCTTGATCCGGAATACGTAAGCGATCTCCGAAGAACTGACGTAACAGCTCGGCGGTTTGTGCTTTGGCAAGCTCATCTTCACTGACCGTTTTGGTGACATTGACTCGTGCCACCGCTGGCGTCACTTGCTGTACTAAGTCAGAGAAGTCAGCAGTGGTGACCGCTGCTTGTACCTGAGACATAGTGGCTACATTAATACCTGTCGCCATTACCGTGCCGATAGCCAGTGCCAAAGTACTGCGTTGTAACCAACGCTGCATACGAATAGTAGATTGTGCTTGAAACATATTGATAGGCATATTGTCTCCATATGAGTGATTATTATTGTTAGCAACAATATTATCGCTATTATCGCCATAATAGATATAGCCAAATCCATATAAACCCGCTACATCGTCATCCTCGTTAACCATACTAAGGTATAGCCTGCATTCAGCTCCCTTATATCAAGGTTATTTGAATTCAACGATAGCAAGCTTGTCTAAATTTATAGGAATAGTCCTGACTGCTGGTCAGTTTACTACTTGTCTGCGAGTTTATGTAGTAGCGCCTGACCATGATGGCAAATATAAGCCGTTTTAATATGACGTCATACTATCTTCTCATTTTTTGTAATCTTTGATATTGATATTGATATTGATATTAATAGTGCCGTTACCTACTCGTGTGTCAGCGCAGAACGATGGCGCGTGGCTATCACGGCAGACAGACCCTTGACATATATAAAATAAAATCATGATATGATAACAAACCTAATAAATTATTTAGCAAACAATAGTCAGTTATAATAAGGTGTTATTTACAGAACGCCAAGCAATTTGGCTTTTATCGCCTTTATTTTCCATCTTTTGTGTTTCTAGCATTGGTGTATTTAGCTTGAGACACTTTTGTCTTTGTTACTATATAGTATATATATCATCCATGATTCATGATGGCTATGGTTATTATTAATTTGCCGTTACAAAAGGTTTTTGACGGCTAACGATGACCTATTTTAATAGCTATACAGCATCACAAGATTATAAAAGGATTAATTTATGGATACCGCCCTATTATTATCCGGCGTGGTTGGGATTGGCATTGCCGCCCAATGGTTGGCTTGGTATTTAAAGCAACCATCCATTTTATTTTTATTACTTATTGGTATTATCGTTGGCCCAGTGCTCGGCGTATTCGACCCTGACTTGGTGTTGGGCGAGCTGATGTTCCCGTTTATCTCTTTGGGGGTGGCGATTATTTTATTCGAAGGCTCGCTAACGCTAGAGTTCGATGAAATCAAACAACACGGCTCGGTCGTGCAGATGCTGGTATCGGTCGGGGTACTGATCACCATTGCTATCGTGGCGCTGTCGACTTATCTATTGTTCGATGTCGATCCACTGATTGCGTTGCTGTTCGGTGCACTGGTCTGTGTGACGGGGCCAACGGTAATTATGCCGCTACTGCGTAGTGTGCGACCCAACAAGACCATCTCCAATATCCTGAAATGGGAAGGCATTATCATCGACCCCATCGGTGCTATCGCCGTGGTATTGGTCTACGAGTATATTATCTCAGGTGGCGAAGCCAGTAGTATCTTACTGTTTGCCAAAATCGTGGTACTTGCAACCGCGCTAGGTATGGCGGGTGCTTGGGTACTGGCGTTCCTCATGCGTCGGCATATGATTCCTGAGTTTTTGCGCAATGTCTTTACCCTTGCCTTTGTTTTGGTATTATTTTCAGTCTCAAACCATTTAGAGCATGAGTCGGGTCTACTGACCGTCACCGTATTAGGCGTTGCCCTCGCCAACTGGCCAAAATTCCCGCGCGATACGATTTTGGAGTTTAATGAATCGTTAACCATTTTATTAGTTTCAGTATTATTTATCATTCTTGCGGCTCGTGTTGAGCTTGAAAGTCTACTGCAGGTTGGTTTTGCGGGTCTAGTATTACTGGCTATCGTGATGTTCATCGCGCGTCCATTATCAGTATGGGCCTCTTCCATTGGCTCTAACTTAAAGACCAATGAAAAGTTAATGATTAGCTGGATTGGACCACGCGGTATCGTCGCTGCCGCTATCTCATCTCTGTTTGCGATTCGCTTGCAAGAATATGATATCCAAGGCGTTGAACTGCTAGTGCCATTGGTATTTTTGGTCATTATTGGTACGGTCATGATTCAGGGCTTGGGCGCAAAAATGGTAGGTAACCTGCTTGGTGTCCGTGAGCCTGAGACCAACGGTATCCTGATCGTCGGCTCCAACCCAATTGCCCTGCTCGTCGCCACCTCATTAAAAGAGCAAGGCTTCGATGTCATCGTCGCTCATAACAACTATACCAACATCGCGCGCGCGCGTATGAGTGGTCTGCGCACCTATTTTGGCAACCCCATCTCTGATCACGCCGACCATCATCTTGACCTCATTGGTATTGGTCATTTATTTGCCATGAGTATGGATAAAGAGATGAATACCTTGTCTGAGATTCATTACCGTCATGAGTTCGGTGAACGTAAGCTTTATCGCCTCAAGTTCAGCGACGAAAAAGTTAAAAGTGAGCGCGACGATAAGCAAGGTAACTTCCATTCACAGTGGCTGTTTGGCAAAGATGTCACCTACACCAAGCTTGCCAGTATGCTGTCCAGAAAAGCCCGTATTAAAATCACCAATATTACGGACAGCTATAGCTTTGAGCAGTATAAAGCTGACAATAAGCAATTCGTGCCGCTCTATACGCTAGACAAAGAAGGCAAGCTGCACGTCATCACGGACAAATTCGAAGGATCAGTACCGCGCGATCGCAAGCTGATTTCTTTGGTCGTTGATGATGAGGTACAGCCAAAGCCAGTAGACGTCACGCCAAAGCAAGAGCAAGCACGCGCTGCTGCAGATGCCAGCTTTGAAGCCAACTCTAAAGCGCCTGAAAAGCGTAAAGAAAAAGAGATGGTGGAAGAGATCGCTGATACGCCAGAACAAGAGCTAGCCGTCGCGACTGATAAAGACAGTGACAAGAGTGCCTCTAACAGCACTAATAATGCCAGTATCAAAGCGGCGGCAGCAAAGAGTGATGCTGTAAAGGAAACCACAAAGGCTGAAACCAATGAAAATCAGGACATAGAAGCTAAAGAGTCTTTTAACAGCCCCTCTAATAAAGGCGTGATGTCTGATAATTCAACGGCAACATCCAAGACTGCTAAGCCGACTACTAGCAATAGTGGTACAAACGGTAATGGTAATGCGCCGAAGATGAAAAGTGGTGCGCTCGACCCTAATCGCCTACCTGACTCAGATCATGACAATACCAATAGTGATGCGAAGATAAAGGATGCGGCAAAAAAGGCTGCGGATAAACCATAACGCTATTGTCTGAAAAGCTAACGAGCAAATAAAAAGCCCTCATAATGATTATGAGGGCTTTTTTATAGGGTGCTATTTGACGATGTTTGGCAAGATTTAGCCATTTTTAGCCCATTTAGATGACTATCGAATAAATTGAAGACGCGCTCTAGCTAAGATGAAATCGTGTCGCAACCGTTTGCCATACTCGCACACTTACTTCGTCAGCACTGCCTGAGGCGTCGATACGCTGGATACGCTCAGGCTGCTCGCCAGCAAGGACACTGAAACCTTTATGCACCCGAGTAAAAAACGCCGTCGCCTGCTGCTCAAAACGATCGGCAGCGCTACGTTTACCCGCCCGCGCCATGCCTTCTAATACTGGCAAATCCAACCATAGAGTCAGCTCGGGCAACTGGGTAACAAACTGACCGATAAGGCTGTCAATTTTGGCTCGTACCGCCTCATCACCATGCGCACGTCCAAAGCCCTGATAGGCAATGGTAGAGTCGGTAAATCGATCGCATATCACCCATTTACCACGCTGTAATGCGGGCAAAATTACTTGTTGCAGATGGTCACAGCGCGCCGCAAACATCAGTAGCAGCTCAGTATCATCATTAATTTTGGTATCAGGGTCTAGCAAAATAGCGCGCAACTGCTCTGCAAACGGGCTACCACCCGGCTCACGGGTACGCAGATAGTCGATACCATGCGCCTCTAGTCGCGCACATAACTGCTCGATAGCGGTGGTCTTGCCAACGCCTTCGGTACCTTCAAAGCTAATAAAGCGCCCTTGCATGGGCGCGGTATCTGTAATCTCAGGCGTGGCTTGAGCTGGGCTGCTGTATGCTAAGTTGGCTGCTATAGATGCTGACATACTATGACCTTATGTCATTGATGAGAATGGGCGTGGCTCTTCGGTACATACTGGCTTATGACGGCGGCGTTTGCGAGCGCTTTTCACGCATCACGCTCAGGTACTCTTTTACCGCCTGATTGTGCTCAGCCAAGCTATTGGTGAATTTGTGCCCACCGTTGCCTGTCGCCACAAAATACAACGCATCGCTATCCGCCGGATGTAAGGTTGCTTCGATAGAAGCCGCAGAAGGCAAGGCTATCGGTGTGGGCGGCAAACCATCAATTTGATAGGTGTTATACGAGGTCTTTTCGTCGATGTCTTTACGGCGAATATTGCCATCATAGCGGCTGCCCATACCATAGATAATGGTCGGATCGGTCTGCATGCGCATGCCTTTATCCAAGCGGTTTTTAAACACCGCAGAGACTAAAGGACGCTCTTCTGCCACGCTGGTTTCTTTTTCGATAATAGAGGCCATAACCAGCGCTTCATAAGGACTCTTATAAGGCAGGTCAGGCGCACGATTTTCCCATGCTTTGGTCAATGCCTGCTGCTGACGCTTGTACAAATCTGTCAATACCTGCTTGTCGCTGGTGCCCTCGCCGTAATAATAAGTATCAGGCGCAAACCAACCCTCAAGATTATGATTGACGATAGGGTCGTTACTATTGGTCACGCTGTCTGGCAATATACCTGCCAAATCTAAAGCCTGCGCGATACTAGCATTGCTAGCATTAGCGCCATTCACTGTCAGCACTTCTTTTTTGATAGTGTTATTATCACGTAGCGTTTGATATAGATCTTTAGACGTTTTGCCTTCGATAATTTGCACTTTTACCATCGCTGCTTTAGCCCCTTGCGCGAGCACTTGCAGCGCCTCAGCGATGGTTGGGTTCTCTGGTAATTGATAAATACCGGCATGTAATGGCGCGTCCACTTGCGACTTGATATAGAGCTTGGCAATGCTGGCAGAAAAAAGTGGAATCTGCTGTTGCCACTGCGGCAATAAGCCGTAATAGGTCTGACCTGACTCAATCGTCACCATTTGCTGCGGCTGCTCAATCCGTCCAAACAACGTCTGATAGACCATCACTAAGAAAAACGCGGCAATCAGCCCAAGCACGAGCAAGACTTGATAACCGCGCTGCATAAAGAACGACTGATTGTCTGCTTTATATTTACGTGGCTTACTTTTGCCGCTGATGAGCGAGACATCTGTTGCCGGTACGTCCTCTACTGCCGCCTCGTCGACGACTGGTCTAGCATCTGATGGCGTGCTAGCAACACGCTCGTCAACAGTTCCCGCTTGCTTATTGGATGGGGTATCATTAGGACGTTCAGGAGGCGTTTCAGGTGTGGGCGTGCTCATGGCAACTCGCGAGGCAGAAGTTTGCTAGAATTTAGCACTGAACCGTGCGCTTTTCAATGGTATTTGCTTAGCTTATCGATTAACGTGCTGTTTAGAGTCAATTATATGGCTTAATACTCATATTGCTTATTTATCCCTTCAAATATTTCCTTTAATAAGAAAACGGGCTATGAACCTTAATTTCAATAAAAATCTCGCTGCAAACTATAAATCACCAAGCCAAATCATTAGAGTGCTCAGCGAAGACTGGGTTTCTAACCAAAGCTATTGCCCTAATTGTAGTGCTGAACCATTGGCTGAATTTACTAATAACCAACCTGTCGCTGATTTTTATTGTGCAAACTGTCATGAGGAGTATGAACTAAAAAGTAAAAAGGCAAAATTGAGCAACATTATTAATGATGGTGCTTATGACACCATGATTGAACGTATCAATAGCGATAATAATCCCAGCTTTTTCTTTCTGACCTACTCTCAAGAATATAGGGTGAATAACTTTTTAATCATTCCCAAACAATTCTTTCAGCCGGACATGATTATAAAGCGCAAACCATTATCCGCCACTGCCAAACGCGCTGGCTGGGTCGGCTGTAATATTGATTTGCGCAAAGTCCCCGAATCGGGAAAAGTATTTTTGGTAAAAGACCAGCAAGTCATACCACGCAATAATGTCACCGAGCAATTTCAAAAAACCTTGTTTCTGCGTCAGCAATCACAGCAGACACGTGGTTGGACGTTAGATGTTTGGCAATGTATCGATAGACTGGATGCTAATTTTTCTCTCAATCAAGTTTATGCGTTTGCTGATTTATTAAAACTCAAACATCCTGAAAACAACCATATCAAAGATAAAATCCGTCAGCAATTACAAGTGTTGCGCGATAAAGGCATTGTTGAATTTATCGGTCGTGGGCATTATCGAAAATTATATTAAGCGCTTTTATTATCCCAAAGGGGTAAATCTGCGCTTGCCGCTAATTTTCCATAGAATTTGTGCGGAGGATAATCCGTTTCCAACTCATCATTTACTTTAAAAAAACTTCTTACATTGCCTTCAAGACACATATAAGTTCTGTTTTTTACATGTTTATTCCATCCTATTAATAGTCCTAGTGGTGTACGAGCAGCTTTGGTAAAAGCCTGTCTTTTGACCATAAGCGCACACATCACAGTGTCATCATGAGGTAGCTTATCCAAGCCTTGCTCTATGACTTCTTGACGTGTATGCGCGTACTTAAACTCATCACCAAATGCTGTATATTTTTTATCTTTCTTAGAATAGATAATACTGAATACTATCTTCGAATAACCAGCTAAGTGAACAATTTCATCAGGGTGTTTTTTTGCTTTACGACATATTTCATTAAATAGCATTAATCGGCGGATTTGTAGTGGGATACGTTTTTCTTCATAGGTAGTACGCATTTTTTATCTCCTGCTAAATAATCTTTAATCAGATACGATTGATTTCTACGTATTTTAAATTATATTAAACGTTTCTCATTGAAGCGTTCAGGTTTTGGCTGCCCTTTATTATCACGGTAGACGTCTGCGATTAACTCGTCTCTATCGTCCCATAAAGGTAAACGTGCCGTTGCAACTAAACGGTCATGAAACTTATGCGGTGGGTAGTCTGAATCAATTTCATCATTAATCCGAAAAAACACTTCTTCACGATAATCGACGTAAGCGTGCATTCTATTTTTAACGTAGTTATTCCAATACCAGACCAGCTGGATAGCTGTGCGAGCAGGTTTAGTAAACTGCTTTAAATTGACTGTCAGTGCACGCGTGACTGGTTCGTCGTTAGGAAAAACTCTAATACGTTGCTCGATAACTTCTTCTTTTGTTTCTGCGTACTCAAACACGCCGCCAAACGCGATAAACTTTTTAAAGTCTTTCAAATACATAACACCGAGCGATAACTCAGTGAATCTCGATAAGTGAATAATTTCATCAGGTTGTTTTTTTGCTAATTTGCAAATCTCATCAAAAATTAATAATCGACGGATTTGTAAGGGGATTCGTTTATCTTCGTAGACGTATTCCATTGATTTCTCTCCTTATCAAATCACTATCATTGATCGATTTGCCTGAGCCCACAAGGCTTTGTCACAAAAGACGATCACTTCTTTTAATCACCTTTGCTAACCTAGCGGATATAAATGCTAAAGAAATTTTGATAAGAATATATTGAGAATAGCGATGATGAAAACAGATAAGAAATTGAATAGAGTTTTTCAGATAGAAATTGTGGAAACACTTAGTAATATCGTAGAAGTTGATGCAAGGAGCGAGCAAGAAGCGCTATCAAAAGCGCAAGATATGTATCGTAATGAAGAGGTTGTTTTATATCCCGATGATTTTATTGATACCAAATTTAATATTTTTGCGCGAAAATAAATAGCTTTATTTAGCCGATATTTTTTGACTTTTAAAACCCACCACTTCACCCGACAATAACGTCAGACTGCTCATTGGCATGATGCCACGTAACGCATTGCAAAAGAACAGTTGGCTTAACTGCGGCAAATCCTCATCTTGTAATGGTCTTATGATGGCTGGCTGCTCTGTACTGGATAGCCCATCGATGAGCGCTTGCCGCATCACGCCAGCGACGCCCGATTGTGTCAACGACGGCGTGTACCATTGACCAGTGCTTAGATAATTGTTGTTTTTAGGATGTGGAGGATTGGAAGATTTTGCGGATGGCGATTCTGATAATTGATAGAACACATTACTCGTCGTTCCTTCAACCCACTGCCCGCTCATATCACGCAGCAGCCCCTCACCGATACTGGGTTCGGCATTCACTGATAAATTATTGGTCGATAAATGATTGGCTAGTAAAAAGGGATTGGATGTTAATGTTTGGGCTTTAACGCGTTGTAGCTCAGCGCTTGCCAGTACATTATCCAGACGATTGAGACTTTTGAGTCCGGCCAGCGGTGGCGGTAAGCAAGCAATTTGAGAAGACAAGCAAGTGGCAGAAGCCACTGGTTGCAGAGGAACTAGGAACCCATTCGGTAAAGGCATCTGCTCAGCAGTGGCGATAGGCATGGCGGAAGACTTGAGCCAGATCTCACACGCACTGCCGGACATGCTTGGCGTATAACCATAACCACGGACATCTTGCACCGCGCGGGTGACGATAAGCTTAAGCATGCCTTGCTGCAAGTGCTTGGCCTGTCTATGCAAGGTAGCTAACAGTGCTCGGCTATCGATATCGAGATGCAAGGCACTGGCATGAGAGTCAAGACGCTGCTGATGATAGTCCGACCACAGTATCCGCCCGTCGATGACGCCCATAGTGGTAAAAAAGCCATCACCATATGCCAGTCCGCGATTGTCTAATGGCATGGTTAGCGCTGTTACTGCTGCGTCATCGCTCGCCGCGCTTAGAGGTTGCAGACGTAGCCAGCTGTTGGGCGGCGGCATAATGGCGGCCACCGTTTAGCTATTGTCTGTTTGCGCATCGGCTTTATTCAGCACCAGCATACAGCTGTAAAACTCACATTTCGCCAGCTCTATTTTTTGTCCACCGACGGTTTTATTCTTAATAATTTGACCGCCCAGCATATCAGCGATTAATTTTCCGCCCTCATCACCCATCAGCTGACGCGCTAGCATATAGGATTTTTTGGCATGGTTTTGACTCAGCTCTTTTTCTTTTTTTGAGTCGGTTGGATTGGCGTAATACCAACCAAGCTCCAGATATTTTTCGGAGTCGATAAGGTCTAAATAAGGCGCATCGGTATCCATAAAGCGATACTTAGAGGCCGAATTACTGGCGTAGTCTAGGCTGTTTTCGTCCGTGCTGACCACTTTACCAAAGGTCGACTTGATATCATCCAACGCATCAACCGTAAGCGGGTCTACTGGGGCAGCGCTCCACGACGCAACCTCATATTTTACTGGTATGCCTTGCTGAGCAGTGGCACCATCTAAGTCGGCGGTTTTGGTCGGAGTGGTTTGCGTAGAGGTATCCGCAGCGCTCTGCTCGCTAGTGCTTGCCGCACTGGCCTCTGGATTTTGGGCGTCTTCTTTGGTGCTATCACAGCCACTCAACGTCACGCCAACTGCCATTATCATACTGACCATCAAGGTCTGTAGGTTATTATTCAACATGGACAATTTACTCACACTTTTAGATTGGTCTCAAAATAGTATTAACGAGCTGGCAGATGTGCCACTGATAATGAAGAATGTTGTTATTAAAAAGCTTGGTTGTAACCTAGCAGTTCCTGGCGTCTATTGATATCGATTTTTATGCTCACTAGTTTACCCAACTGCTGAACGCTTGACTACCCTTTAGGTTACGGATACCGCTCCCAGACAGTACAGATTTGTTAAAGACCTCACGTCTTAAAACGCTGTGTTTAATCGTGTATTTATTCCTTAACCGCTCCATTTGTCAAACATAACGTTATCCCTTATGATGAGTGGGTTTGAATGCTTACCAATCTGACCACTCCATGCCCTTTGCCAGCGGACTATTTATGACCCAGCACTTTATTGTTATTGGCAATCCGATTGCCCACAGCAAATCCCCTGCAATCCATACCCAGTTCGCCGCGCAGGCAGGGATTGAAATTAGCTATCAGCGCCAGTATTGTCCCGATGAGGCAGCCAGTTTTATGGCGGTTATTGAGGCATTTTTTCATGGTGGCGGTGTGGGTGCTAACGTGACGGTTCCTTTTAAACAAGTCGCTTATGCGTGCTGTCAGGCACGTGGTGGCTTATCAGAGCACGCCAAAGTCGCTGGTGCGGTCAATACGATTCTGCTCAATAAAGCGCTATTAAAAAGCGGCGCGCCAATAGCAGAGGCACTATACGGCGACAATACTGATGGGCAAGGATTGGTCAATCATATCAGTAGCTTGGGTTGGCCGCTAGAGGGTGCACGCGTTGCCCTCATTGGCGCGGGCGGTGCGGCACGCGGGGTGATACTACCCCTGATTCAAGCAGGTATCGGAACCCTGACAATTGCCAATCGCACAGTGAGCAAAGCCTGTGACTTAGTCAGCGAGCTTAGCGCCGCCAGTACCTCTATTAGTCAGCAGCAGATTACCGCTTGTACCACTAGCGAGCTGCGCGGACAGTTCGATATTATTATTAATGCCACATCGATTGGTCTATCAGGTGAGACTTTGCCACTGAGCGACACCCTACACGGTCACTATGCTTACGACATGATGTACGGTCGCACGCTACCGTTCTTGGAGCATTTCGCGGCACGTGGTGCGCAAATATCAGACGGCTACGGCATGCTTATCGGTCAAGCCGCCTTAAGTTTTGAGCGTTGGACGGGTCACAGTATCGATGTAGTGCAAGCCACTAAAGCCCTCAACGTCAAATGACTTACACGACCATTTAGTGACTTGTTGTAAGAAAAGCAGAATTACAAAGCGCTCTCATATGCTTTGAATTTATGGTGTTGATTTAGTGTTTCGTTGTTTGACTAAAACGCGCCAGCATCCAGTTTTCTATCTGGCGTAACGGTACGCGCAAACGGTTTGAATGAATCGCCAGACCACCGCTAAGACCGACGACGCAGCCAATCGTGGTATCAAGCATGCGCACACGAATGACTTCCTCGGCCACGGGCTGTACCAGCGACACACTGCCATATTCAGCGATAAATATCGTTAATGGCGTAATAAATATCACTGCTAAGCCATAATGACGATCGACCAACGACTCGATACAGAGCATCATCATCAGAACGGCTATCGCAACGCCCCATATCGATAGCCCCCACGACAGCATCCAACCTGCGACTGCCATTCCGACCAAAGTACCGAGTAAGCGATGCACTTGTTTGATCCACATCGTGCGTAGCTGCATACCCTGAATAATGATAAAGCAGCTTATAGCCGCCCAATACGGATAGGGCATCTCTAGCAATATTGCGATTGCCAACGCCAAGCTCACAAAGCCAGCCACAATGAGACTGTCGCTAATCATGTCCGGCTCATAGATATAAATCGGCGCAGGTACTATAGGACGCGTGGCCAATAAAAACAGACTATAAAGCAGCGCCAACAACATCGAAATGCCACTACCCAACATCACCAGCCCTGTTGCTGACAATACTTGCGCTAATGGCACAGGAATAAATAACGCAATCGCCCCCGCCATCATCACAAACAATCCTGCCGGTGGCGGCTGCCGATAGTAACGACCTAATATGATAATAGCAAAAGCAAGCAGCGCAAATATAGGCAGTCTGAGCACAGGTATCTGCTGAGCGATAAGTCCGAGCGCAAAGCTCAATACCATGGCAAAGCCCCACGCCATGACCGTCACCAGACGATACGGTAGCGTGCCTGACAATGGTAAGTTGAGGATAATCATCGCCCCCAACGAGGCCTTGATACCTGAGGATAAAGCATCAAAATAAGCACCGACAAAGACTGGAAAGCTAATCGCAATGGCCGCAATAATCGGCATATGCCAAGGTCTTTTACTGCGGTTAATCGTTAACAAATGCGCCAGCTCACCTGCAATTAAAGCCTTAATAGAGGCAAACAGTGCTGTTAACCAAGATGCTAGACCTGCCTTGTGCTTTGATGCGCTCATAAATCGCTTTCCTTATTCTACTGACATTGCATCGAGATTTTTTCGATTCATGGGACATTACTTGTTTTATATGACTTTGCAGGCTGTTTATACAGAAATCATTCGGGGTGCTACTACTTCACAAATTACTTTATTAACTTATAACTTAATTTAATGTATAATTTTACGAATTATGAATATTAGTTATACGTTATATATTTGTGGCTGTAGAAGTCTTATACTCGTATCACCGTCATAGTAGTTGACTTTTATTAAGTAACGCTTGACCATACCTATAGCGGACAAGAATTTATTCATAAGTCCCATCGATCCTCCATAAGATCATTCATTTGCCACAAAAAATAAGCAAACATTCACTTGAATACACTTAGGTTTGAATCCTAGTGCTATGACAGTGAACCAACCAAAGAGACCAACTATGTTAACTTACAAAGCACCTTTACGTGATATCAAGTTTTTAATAAATGATGTTTTCGACTTTCAGACGCATTACAAAGATTTAGACAACGGCGCAAATGCTGATCCTGAAACGGTCGATATGATTTTGCAAAGCTTTGCTGACTTCTCTGAAAATGTCTTAGCCCCTTTGTACCAGCCAGCAGATGCAGAAGGCTGTCATTTTGAAGAGGGTGTTGTCACTACCCCTAAAGGCTTTAAAGAAGCTTACGATCAGTTTGTAGACGGCGGCTGGCAAGGTATTTCGTACCCTGAAGAGTACGGCGGTATGAACTTGCCTATGTCAATCAACCTCATTAAGTCTGAAATGATGGGTACGGCGAACTGGCCGTGGGCAATGTATCCTGGCCTATCGACAGGTTGTATTAACACCATCATGCAGTACGGTACTGATGAGCAAAAAGAAACTTACTTGCATAAATTGGTTGAAGGCACGTGGGCAGGTACGATGTGCTTGACTGAGCCACAGTGTGGTACCGATTTAGGACAAGTAAAGTCAAAAGCGATTCCGCAAGAAGACGGTAGCTACAAGCTTAGCGGCACTAAGATTTTCATCTCAAGTGGTGAGCATGACTTAACTGACAACATCGTCCATATCGTCTTAGCACGCCTACCGGATGCGCCAGAAGGCACCCGTGGTATCTCATTATTTATCGTACCAAAATTCTTGCCAAATGCCGATGGCGAAGCAGGCGAGCGCAATGGCGTTACTTGTGGCTCTATCGAGCACAAAATGGGTATCAGCTCATCAGCGACTTGTGTACTGAACTTCGACGGCGCGTTAGGTTATCTCATCGGTGAGCCGAACAAAGGCCTAAAAGCCATGTTCACCTTTATGAACACCGCCCGTATCGGTACTGGTATCCAAGGTTTGGCACACACTGAGCTGTCTTTCCAAAACGCCCTACCGTATGCGAAAGATCGTCGTTCAATGCGTACGTTGTCAGGGACCAAAGATCCTGAAAAAGTAGCCGATGCTATCATTCATCACGCTGACGTTCGTCGTATGCTATTGACGCAAAAAGCCTTTGCTGAAGGCGGTCGCTCAATGATTTATCACTCAGCGCGTTATGCCGACAAAATGTCGCAAGGCGTTGCCAACGGTGATGATGCTGAGTTTGAAAAGTGGGATGACAAATTAGGCTTCTATACGCCTATCCTAAAAGGCTTTTTAACCGAGCTAGGTATCGAAGCGGCCAAGCATGGTCAGCAGATATATGGCGGTCACGGCTATATCAAAGAATGGGGCATGGAGCTGATCGCTCGTGATGCACGTATTGCCACTATGTACGAAGGTACCACTGGCGTACAGGCACTTGATTTGTTAGGTCGTAAGGTTATCTTGCAGTCTAAAGGTAAAATCATCCGTGATTACACCTCAAGCATCATGAAATGGTGTGGCGAGTACGCACTTGATAAAGACATGCGTAAATTCGTTTGGGCATTGACCAAGCTTTGTGCTGAGTGGAACACCCTAACCGTACGCTTGATGCTAATGGCACGTAAAGACCGTGAAATCATCTCAGCCGCATCAGAAGATTTCTTGATGTACTCAGGCTATGTCATGATGGGTTACCACTGGGCGCGTATGGCGGCTGTCGCTTATGACAAGCTAAAAAATGGCGGCACTGAGTCACCAGAATTCTACAAAGCTAAAATCCAAACGGCTGAGTTCTATTTTGATAAGATTCTACCACGTACCTCAGGCCACGCCGAGGGTATGGTGGCACCAAGCGAAAGCATGACTGCCATGAAAATCGAAAACTTTGCTTTCTTAGACTAAAATCATGACTAAGACTGTACGAGTTACTTGATTATTAATAAAAAAAGCGCCTATTTATTAGGCGCTTTTTTATGTTTAACTAGGGGGTGTCCTCACTTCAAACGCTTGTATCTAAATGGGCTAAAAATGGCTATGGTATTGCTGATATTACTTTTCACTGACTATAGTAGATAAATAACAAAGTCAGTTAGGAGGTACGATGTTTTTGGTTAAAAATAAAACTACTTTAACAACCGCACAAGTGCTAAAAACGCTGTTGCTTAGTGCCACATTCATAGGGATTAGTGCCCATAGCGCGTTGGCTAAAAGTAGCGACACCCCTATTCATTTTACGAAAGGCGCGCTTAGTAGTACGGTGACTGGGCAGTTAAAGCCCAATGAAAACGAGCACTGGTATCGCTTTCACGCTAGCAGTTGGCAATATGCCATCATTAATATTGTGCCCCTTACGGGCACCCCAGAGACTGCCAATGTCGGCGTACTGCATATGCCGAATGGCACACAAGATGGCACCAAAGGCGGTATCATTTATCAAGGCTGCTTGCCTGCCACTGGCACGTATCGATTGCGCATTGCTCGTAATCTGATGGCCACTCAAGGTCGCACCGCAGGTTATAGCGTTGAAGTGATTGTCTTACCTAAGTATGCTAGCGAGTCACTGTGCGAGTATTTGTAAGTATTCAATACGCCCTAGTCACCAAGCATTTTCTTATGATAAATCGCGCTGATTTCTTCCACCTCAACACAGATTTGTATGCCTACGCGCTCTGATTGCTCGGTATCTAACACCTCTTCTATGGCAGCCGTTAATAGCTCAGCAAGCTGATGGCGTACGACCTCATCACGACCGGTCATGATTTTTAGATGCGCATAAACAAAGCCATATGCCTGTTCGTCGTCTTCAACACCCACCAAAAATGTCTCAATAGGTATGATGCGTGCTTTGATATCCGTCGGCTTGCCAAAATGTCCACTATCCCAAAGCGCTTTGTTCAAAGATTTAAGCAAGGATTCTGCATGAGGGATACTGACATTGGGCGTGACTTGAATGGTTAAATGTGGCATGAGACTATCCTTAGAATATAATTACCTTAAAAATATAAGCACCTTAAAAATATAAATATCTTAAAAAAATAAGTACATTAAAAAGCATGGAAAACGGATAAAAAATGAGTGTGCTTGGTCAGCACGAACCTAACCCTTATTCATCAGTGATGGCGGCAAAACGTGCGTCAAGGGTGGCAGCCAATTGTATCGGTGGCAGTTCAATCTCTAAGCCGCGACGCCCCGCACTCACATAAATGGTTGGCTGCTGCTCAGCTGAACTGTCTATAATAGTCGCTAAGCGCTTCTTTTGTCCCAATGGACTGACCCCGCCCAGTACGTAACCTGTGCTACGTTCGACTTGCTTAGGGTCTGCCATCTGTACTTTTTTGCATATCAGCATTTTATTAGCAGACAACGCTTTGGCCATTTTTTTGAAATTTAAAGTTCTATCAACGGGCAAAATAGCCACAGCTAGCGAGCCATGGTCAGTCGACACCACCAAGGTTTTGAATACTTGTTTTACCTCCACGCCCAGCTTTTCGGCAGCTTCTAAGCCATAAGATGCGGCACTGCTGTCGTGAGTATATTCGTGCAGCTGATAATCAAGGCCGCGCTGTTTGGCAAGTTGGATAGCAGGAGTCATAGGCGTTGAACTTTTGGTTGTTTGAAGGAGATTTGTTTAACAGCAGTGAGTGCGTGTACAGACTGGTCTGAATATTCATTCATGCTCGCTGACGCTATTATATTATTACGCTAAAGCCTTTAGACTTCAAATAATTGAGCCTTTTAAGCGGCATTTCACTCACAAAATAATTACCGATTCGTATTAATATTAGCAGTATATACAGACATAATATATCGCTTTGATGGCTTTTATGGCATCATAAGAGTAATACATTTCACTAATTTTGATACCCATTATGATACCCAGTTTCTTAAAGAATAAGTTCCTAAAAAAACGGATTTTTAAAGCGCCAGTCACGGCCGATAGCCAGTCAGCGACAGACAACGATGCAATAACTGACGGCGAGCCAGTCGTTACCAAGCCTTACTCGAATGCGCCCATCAATCAGCTCTATCGTAAGGTATCGGGTCAGCTACTCGATGTCGCCGTTAAGCCGAAGCTGTTGGGCGAATTGCCGGAGTTTGATACGGATGATCAGACGCTCAGATTTTATGTGCTGCAAGATTATTCGCGCTCCAACAGTATTTTGATCGACTTGCAGACGCAAGAGCACAACCTACCACCAGCATTGGTCGGGGTGAATGATGTCGCCCATAACATTAAAGAAAACGCGGCCATTATATTTTTGCACCATCCACATTCTAAAGACAGCCAGCTGTCGCCACGACTATCACGCTTGGTGTCTGCCGTTTTACAGCATCCAGAGTTAAAGGTTCGTTTAGTGCCCGTCTCTATCCTGTGGGGACGCGCACCCGAAAAAGAAGACTCCCTCTTTAAGCTATTGACCGCTGATAACTGGGAAGACCCTAGCATCACCAAGCAGTTATTTAATATCGGAGTGATGGGACGCGATACCTTTGTCCAGTTCCACCCACCGCAAGACTTGCGCACCCTTATCAATGACAATCTCCAAGGTCATGGAGAAGGCCCCGCTGTCTTTGATTCTACTGCCACTGATTCAACTGATTCGAGCCATTCAACTGCTGATAGCACAAATGAGACCACTACCGTAGCGAATTATGCGTTAGTCGCGGCTGCCGATGGCAATCGTGAATTGGTGCGCATGCTGCAACAACAGCTTAATATTTACCTAGATAAACAGCGGGCCAGCATGCTTGGTCCTGATTTATCAGACAGGCGCAACTTGGTGGATAAGCTGATATATTCACCAGCGATTAAGCATGCGATAGAAGCTGAGGCCAAAGCGTCAGGCACCAATGTTCGTGATGCCCGTATCCTTGCCAAGGGCTATGCAAACGAGATGGTCAATGACTACTCGCACTCTATCATACGCGGTTTTTATAAATTTTTGACATGGCTATGGACGCAGCTCTATGACGGTGTAGAAGTCCATCACTTCGAGCGTGTACGCGAGCTTGCCACCGACTACGAGCTGGTATATGTCCCTTGTCATCGTAGTCATGTCGATTACCTTCTACTGTCTTATGTCATTTATAAACGTGGCCTGAGCATTCCTTATGTTGCAGCAGGTGATAACTTAGATGTGCCCATCTTAGGCCCACTGTTGCGCGGCGCGGTGGCGTTTTATATTCGTCGAAGCTTCCGTGGTAATGCGCTTTATACCGCCGTACTCCGTGAGTATATGCATACGCTTATTACCCGTAATACCCCAATTGAATACTTCATCGAAGGCGGGCGCTCACGCTCAGGGCGTCTATTACCACCGAAGATGGGTATGCTGGCCATGACGGTACACAGTCAGTTACGCCAAACCAATAAGCCAGTAGTCTTCATCCCGACTTATATCGGTTATGAGCGCATCATGGAAGGCGGCACCTATGTTGGTGAGCTAAAAGGCAAGCCAAAAGAATCTGAGTCGTTAATAGGCTTACTCAAAGTTGGGCGTAAGATTGAGCGTATCTTTGGTAACGTGCATTTGAGCTTTGGCACACCGCTACACCTTAGCGACTTTATGCAAAAATTTGATGTACCCGCCAACAGCTTACCTAGTGATCGCACGGATACCCCACTCGATGAAAAAACCGGCGCGATGGTCGATAACATCGGCGTCAAAGTGATGCAGCATATCAATAAAGCCGCCGTCGTCACTCCGGTGTCACTATTGTCATTAGTCCTGCTATCAGCACCAAAAGCGGCGCTCGATGAAGAGATCTGCCGTGAGCAAATCGCCCTATATCAAGGTCTGGCTCAGCAGTTGCCCTACTCTGATGATACGGTGGTCACTGATATGTCACCACAGCAAATCATCGATTATGGGGTTAAGCTCAAGCTTATCGAGCGTATCCCGCATATTTTAGGGGATATCATTCAAGTCGCTGGCAAACAAGCCGCCCTGCTCAGCTACTTCCGTAATAACATTTTGCATGTCTTTATTCTGCTGTCATTCCTAGCCGCTTTGGTTGCCCGTAACGGTCGTATCGAACGCAGTCGTCTCAATAGCATTGCCGAGCAGTTATATCCGTTTTTACAAAGTGAGCTGTTTTTATACTACCCAGCGCATGGCCTAGCCGAAACGCTCAATAAAAAAGTGGATAACCTGCTCAGTCATGGACTGATCGTCGAGTTGGGCGATGGTGTGCTTAGCGTTCCTGAGTCTAATAGTAAATGCTATCAGCAGCTACAGGTACTCGCGACGCCTGTCGAACAAAGCCTTGAGCGTTACTTTATGACGCTTGCGCTTTTGGCTCAGCAAGGCTCGGGCAATTTGACCGAAAACGAAGTGGTTGATTTGTGTCATCTACTTGGGCAGCGCTTGTCCGTCTTATATGCTGATGATATTCCTGATTTCTTTGACCGCGCCTTATTCACCAGCTTTATTAGTGCCTTGACCCGTCTAGATTATTTGCAAAAAGATGATGAGACGGGTGTGTTGACTTTTGATCAGCGTATCAACGACATTGCCCATCATGCCAAATACGTGCTCAGCCCTGATATGATGCAAATATTACAGCAAGTGGCCAGCTTAGATGAAGAGGAAATCACTCATGCGATTACTGAGATTAGTAATAAGAAGCAGCGTAAATTTGGGCGCAAGCGTTAATTTATAGCAAATTAAGTATAAAAAAAGACCTCTAATTCATTAGAGGTCTTTTTTATTGCTTATATGAACAAGTGAAGTGCAATTTCAATTTTCTAAATAGCTAGCTTTTCAGTAGCCTTGAAGCAACTATGCTAGGTAGAAATCTTTTTATACTTCATACGCTTAGGAGTGGCAGCATCACCCATGGTCTTTTTACGATAAGTCTCAAACTCAGAGTAGTTACCATCGAACCAAATTGGACCTTCTTCTTCGAATGCCAAAATATGGGTGGCGATACGGTCAAGGAACCAGCGATCATGCGAGACGACCATGACCGTGCCTGGGAATACTTGAATTGCATCCTCTAGCGCACGTAAGGTTTCGATATCCAAATCGTTTGATGGTTCATCAAGGAGCAAGACGTTTGCACCCTGTTTTAGTGTCTTAGCAAGCTGCAAGCGGTTACGCTCACCACCTGATAATTGACCAACGTGTTTTTGCTGGTCTGAGCCTTTAAAGTTAAAGCGACCGATATAAGCACGACTTGGCGTGGTGTAATCGCCAACCGTAATAATATCAAGACCGTCAGACACTTCTTCCCAAACGGTTTTACTGTCGTCTAAGTTGTCACGTACCTGACCAACATAAGCGACTTTGACACTTTCACCCAAATCAACGGTTCCAGTATCTGGCGTATCACGTTCAGTAATCATGTTAAATAGTGTGGTTTTACCCGCCCCATTTGGACCAATGATACCAACGATAGCACCTGCTGGGACGTTAAAACTTAGGTTTTCATAGAGCAAGCGATCGCCAAATGATTTAGAGATGTCATTAATCTCAATAACCTTGTTACCCAAACGTGGACCAGGTGGAATATAAATCTCAGCCGTCTCATTGCGCTGCTGGAACTCTGTTGAGTTCAGCTCTTCAAAGCGCTGTACACGAGATTTCGACTTGGCTTGTTGGCCTTTTTGGTTTTTACGAATCCACTCAAGCTCTTTTTTCAGCGCTTTAGCAAAGGATTCTTCTTGCTTGTTCTGCTGCTCTAGACGGGTGTTCTTTTGCTCGAGCCACTCGGTATAGTTGCCTTCGTACGGATAGCCATGGCCACGATCCAGCTCCAAGATCCACTGAGCAACGTTATCCAAGAAATAACGGTCATGGGTAATAGCCACGATAGTACCGCTGTAGTTCTGTAGGAACTGCTCTAGCCACGCGACAGATTCGGCGTCCAAATGGTTAGTCGGTTCGTCAAGTAACAGCATATCTGGGCGTGACAATAGTAAACGGCATAGTGCCACACGGCGTTTTTCACCACCAGACAGTTTGCTAACGTCAGCATCCCAAGGCGGTAGACGCAATGCATCAGCCGCTTTTTCAAGCTGGGTATTTAAGTTATGCGCATCCCATGCTTGGATGATGTCTTCCATCTTGCCTTGCTCTTCAGCAAGCTTATCAAAGTCTGCATCTGGTTCAGCGTATTCTGCATAAATCGCATCAAGGCGTGCCAGCGCATCTAAGGCTTCACGCATACCATCTTCGACATTACCACGGACATCTTTACTGTCATCAAGCTGTGGTTCCTGCGGCAGATAGCCAATCTTGGTGCCCGTTTGCGCGCGTGCTTCGCCGCTAAACTCTGTATCTACGCCCGCCATGATGCGTAGCAAGGTTGATTTACCAGACCCATTGATACCGAGTACACCGATTTTGGCGCCAGGGAAAAACGATAGGTTGATATTTTTTAGGATTTCACGCTTAGGTGGAACAAGTTTTGACACGTTGTTCATCGTGTAAATATATTGAGCCATTAACACTCCGATAGACTGCATAGAAGAGAACAGCAAATATCACCTAGCAATGATGCTAAGCGTGCTGTACCTCAAAATCAGGGTTACAAATTATAGGTTATTATCGCATTGTGGCGCATACCCTGCAAGCTAGTAGATGGCTTTAGCACTCTTTGGCATTGATTTCGTATTTTTGCACCTATAAGCGCAAGTTTTTACGCCTATCAGCACAAGATTATTTGCTTAAATGCAGCCTATAATAGTCAGTATAAGCTCTAATTTGAACAATAATCATATTACCCTGATACGCTTCTGTTTTATAAACCTCACAAAAAGTTGCAGCAAATTTTTCGCAAAATTAATGAATAGCCGTTAAGATATTAGATATTCTTAATAAAATATTTTAATAATTGTAGAGTTTTTTTATCTGTTCTAATATGTATAAGCGCTGATAAAAGCGACGGCAAAAGCAGTTAAGTGAGCAGTCAAACGCACGACTTTACAATGATTGAAAAGCATATGATAAAAGGTATTCTATGACGACCGGCTACCGCCCTGAGATTATCCAACGCGCGTTCGTTGATTTTGTTGGGTCGCGCTTGCATCCGTTTTGGTCGTTGACCACGCCCAAACTACGCCTTATTGCGCGACAGACGATCAACGAGGAATTGGTCGCGCTAAAGTTTGAAGCCAATCAGGCCTTTAAACGTCTAGCATTTACTATCGATGATAGCTGGCACGGCGGGCAACATATTCATCTGACTGTGCCTATCGAAGGTATCAACCATCAGCGCAGCTACTCACTGGTTGGGATGTTTCCGCAGCCAGCAGATTTGCACGACGCTATCTTTGATAACAACGCTAAAAATGCCGTTAATGACAGTGCCAGCAATAATTTATGTGCCACCGTTACTATTGCCATCAAACCGCAAGGGTTGGTTTCAGACTATCTGACTCAACAAGCGCCACTTGGTACGGTATTCGATAGTAGCTTGCCAAGCGGTGATTTTACCTTGGCGGATACATCAGCAAAATTAACCAAACAGAAAAGTGAGCTGTCACGCTCTAAGCAATCGCCGTTATTATTTATCGCTGGTGGTAGCGGTATTACCCCGATGTTAGGATTGATTACCCAAGCATTAGCACAAAGCCGCACTGTCACTTTGTTATATTATCACCGTACGTCATTGGCAAAATCACCTTTCCAAGCTTACTGGCAACACTTAGCAACTGCCTATCCCTATTTTGCTTACTATATGGTGAATACCGCTGACCCAAATAACTACAGTAGCCAGCTAGCAGGCTCGCGACACTTAGACGTAGACACCTTATCACTGCTGCCGTTGTCACTAGCAGAGTCAACGATATTCGCCTGCGGCTCATCCTCGTTATTGGCAGGGCTCTACCGTGCTCTAGAGACGTTAAGCCTGCCTTCAGATAACCACACTCTAGCACCTAAGCGCTCGCTGCGAGATAACGTGATTGTCGAACGGTTTGGCACTGCATTGCCTGATTCTGATATGAGCCTTGGTACAAATGAGGAAACGGCTGATATAGCAGTGCAAACGGTCTATTTACGTGGACGACAGCAGCAGTTTAGTAGTGGCACCACTTTACTCTTGGGCGCGGAGCAAGCAGGTATCAGACTGAGCTATGGTTGTAGACAAGGAATCTGTCAACTGTGTCGCTGCCAAAAAATCAGCGGTGTCGTCAAAAATATCCAAACGGGCAAGCTAAGCAGTCATGGTGTTGAATCTATTCAGACCTGTATCAATATCCCGATGACAGACGTCATTTTGGATGTATAAAGCAGGCTTCTTTTATTAGATAGCTATTAGGTGTTGGTACGCCTCCACTCACGGTTTATAGTGTAGAAAAAACCTTGCAAACTCAAAATTAAATACGATTTTCTTGTTATTATTACTGATTAATTAGGGCGTGTTCTCATTTTGAAAATGGCGATAAAAATGAGATAAAGTGCAGGTAAATAAGGAAAGTAGCGCAGATAATATCGAGATATTGACTAGCTATTTGACGCAGTTTGGCAAGATTTAGCCATTTTTAGACCATTTAGGCAGGTTCGTTCAGATTGAGGACATGCCCTAAGTAAACTAAATAAAATACAGCAACTTGTACCAGATTTAGATAGCTTAACGCTTTAGCATATTATATGCTAAAGCCCACTTGAATCATAAAACCGGCGCTGTCGTCTGACACCCTAAGCAGTCTCGGTTAAGGACTATTTATGCGCTTATTACCGCCTATGTTCACCGCCCAGTCTGCCGTGCCTACATTTGCTGGTTTAACGAATCTATCGCCAAAACAAGGTTTATATCCAACCCTGAGCGGCGCACAATTACCAACAGCGCGTACAGAAGCCTTGGCTGCTGAGCTAAACACGCTGTATCAGAGCGTGATGGACTCACTGGGCGCTGATGACGCTCGCTATATTCAGCGCGTTTATAGCACCGTCGTCTATAGTGAAATACTGGCCCGTGGTCTACTCGCTGTGTCAGGTCGACTGTCATCACGACAAAGTAGAGTAGTCACTTGGTTACTGGGCACTTCCCTATTAAGTTTTAGCAAAATTTTAAATAATATGGAGCTTGGTCATAATGTCATGCATGGTCAATATGACTGGATGCAGCATCCGCATCTGAATAGTAAGCAGTTTGATTGGGACATCGTTTGTCCAGCGCCGCTCTGGCAGCATTCGCATAACTACCTGCATCATACTTATACGAATATTGTTGGGCGCGATCACGACGTTGGTTATCATTTGATTCGGGTAACTGATGAACAGCCTTGGACGCCAAGCGACCGTTATAATTTACTGAAGACCATGATATTGGCATTGGGATTTGAGTGGGCGGTGGCTTTTCATGACATCCAAATCAGCGTTGACGAATATGCAGAGTCGCCACAGCTAACAGAGATCATGCAGCCAAAGTCTCATGCGTTACTGAGTAAAATCGCCCGGCAAGTGGGCAAAGATCATCTTGTTTTTCCGACGCTGGCTAGCTTAGCTTTCGGTCGCCGTAGTGCGATGACGACGCTGAGTGGTAACCTTACAGCCAATGTCGCTCGCAATATTTGGACGTGGGCAGTAATATTTTGTGGTCACTTTACCGAACAGGCGCATATCTATACCCATCTGGCTGATAATGAAAGCAAAGGCGACTGGTATGTGCGCCAAATCCTTGGCTCTAGTAACATTCAAGGCAGCAAATGGTTTCACCTTTTAACGGGTAACTTGTCACATCAGATCGAGCATCATATCTTCCCTGATATGCCTGCTCGCCATTACGCGCGTATCGCGCCCCAAGTACAGGCAATATGCCAAAAGTATGGCTTGTCTTATAACACGGGTCGGTTTGGTCGCCAATTCAAACAAGTACTGGGTCGTATCAAGCATTTTAGCAAACCAAGTGCAGAAGAGTGGCAGGCACATTTGCAAGCGCAATCTAACGTGCCAGCGCATACAAGTAATGTTACAACGCCAAAAGATGAACCACTTATGCGCGGCTTAAGCAAATATCTGCCACCTGTCGTGCAACAAGCCTTATTTTATTCCAAGTAAATGTTATAAAAATTATGGTAAAAACTTTGTCTGTAGCGCTCATATAATATTAACGGTAACATTTTACCTATCTGTGTTTACCATAAGCAGTCGTACATGACTGGTGTAACAACGGATAATGTCCCATAATATAAAAACGACAAATTAGCCTTTTAGAAAAATCATAATAATGGAGTGATATATGAACGATAATACTGAAAAAAAACCATTAGATATTGTCCATGATGACCAAGCTAAACGTTTTGAGACCTCAATTGATGGTCATACTGGCTATCTCAGCTATCAGGAACACGATGATAAACTAATCTACGACCATACTATCGTACCGCAAGAATTGGGCGGGCGCGGTGTTGGTTCTGGTCTGGTCAAACATGCCTTGAACTATGCACGCGAACAGGGTAAAAAAGTCGTACCACAATGCTCATTTGTTGCCTCTTATATAAGCAAGCATCCCGAGTATCAAGATTTGGTATAACTGGCTCCTCTTATAGTCCGTTCAATTCAAAAATAAGACAGCGGAACTGAGATACATTTTTTGCAGCCTCTGTCAGCGTAGACACAGCAAGCAAGGAAAATTTGTCTCAGTTCCGCGTTATGACACTTTGTACCTATTTTATTTAGAGCCTACTATATAGGGTTAACTATATTAAGATCTAACAATTGCTACCACACTACCCTCCTATTTATTTGCTGTCTGCAATCATGTATTTATTTTTAAATATATGACAAGATATCGAATATAGGTGGGTTTTTTGTCCTATTTAGAGTATAAAGTTGCTAGCGCACTTATTAGAATTTTTATCAATCCATTAAATAATGAAAGTTAATAAAAACTCGACCAAATCATCCAACATAATAATAAGGGAGACCACCATGAGTAGTTTATCTGACAAACAAATTGACTTACAGCTAGAAGACTTAGCTGGCTGGCAGCGTGACGGCAACAGCATTATTAAAAGCTATGAATTTAATGACTTTATTGAGGCCATCAGTTTTATGAACCAAGCCGCATTTCATGCCGAAGCGCTCGAACATCACCCTGAATGGCACAATGTTTATAATGTTGTAGACGTACGCCTAACCACGCATGATACGGGCGGTATCACCAGTCTTGATATTCGTTTGGCCAAACGAATGGAACATATTATTCAACCCAAACGCTTGTAATACATTCGGACGTATTCTTTATTAAGTCATGTTCAGTGGCTTAATATCTAAAGCAAAACAATTAGTAAAGTAGGTAGTAAATTGATTAGCGAAGAGTTTCCATAAAAAAAGTCCTCAATTGAGGACTTTTTTGCTTGATAACGTTTATTTATTCAAATTCACTGCTACATTTTACGGCTAACAAATGCGACGATAAACAAAATCACCGCCAATGCTAATAGAATGTAGGCAAAGTTTGCAGACAGTCCAGCGACACCACCAAACCCTAAGAAACTTGCAATCAGTGCGATTACTGCAAATATAATAGCCCAGCGAAACATAACCTTCTCCTCAATAATTATCAAAAATCAGATAGAAAGACAAATAGCAGATCTAAAACGCGATCGTTGCTAATATTCGTCTTACTTCATCTAATGTCCATTTAAGTTGTTGTTTTTTTAATACTATTTACAACTGTGTACGGGGATAGATTAGCAATATTTTTCGCCAAAAAACGTTCATTTTAGTAATAATGTCGGTAGGTTATGTAATCTTTGTAGCAAATCTTAATATTTAGACATTTTTGCTTGGCTTTGCAGCACTTATGTGTAGAGATGGTGAGGTATCACTCAACTCCGAGCATTTTCACCCTATAATTTACTATAAACCATGACAGTTCACACTAACTGGTTCCTACTTACCATTACTATGCCTTAGAATAGATTGACGACTTAGAATCCATTTAACGATATGTAAATATGGATCTTTTTTTATTCCCATCACTCATTTATAGTCGCTTCAATCTAAAAATGGTACGAAGCCATCGAATGCAGATGTATAGACCCTACTTCAAGCAAGGTTAATGCTATAACACTTTTATAACGGATCGGCTCTAGCATTAAATTATGCAGAAAAACACTTATTAAGGACAATAAATATGGATACGTCAAAGAATACGAATGCAGCAGATGATAATAAACAAACCAACAGTAACCAGCGCCCTTACGCCATTATTTTATACGGAGCGACCAGTTTTGTTGGACAGATTACTGCTCATTATTTAACAAGCTTTTTGTCTAATGCCAAAAATAAGGATGGCTCTAACGTCACGTGGGCGATAGCGGGTCGTGACGAAGACAAGCTTAACGAATTACAGTCCAAGCTTGAGAGCAAAGTAGATATTATTATCGCTAATAGTAAAGACGCTGCTAGCCTAGATGAGATGACCAAGCAGGCGCAAGTCATCATCTCAACCGTTGGCCCTTACTTAAGATATGGCGAGGCGTTGGTCAAATCTTGCGCCGAAAATGGCACTGATTATGTCGACCTTACTGGTGAAGCCATCTTTATTAAAGATATGATGGACAAATACCAAGAGACCGCTGAGCAAAGCGGTGCTCGTATCGTCAATTCCTGTGGCTTCGACTCTATTCCGTCAGATTTAGGCGTTTATTTTACCCAGCAGCAGGCAGAAGCTCAGTTCGATAGCACTTGTGATGTCATTCATATGCGCGTAAAAGCGGCGAAAGGTGGCTTATCTGGTGGTACGGTTGCCTCAATGGCGACTATTTTTGAAGAAGTAGGAAAAGATAAATCACGTCGTAAGCAAGTGGCAAACCCTTATCTGCTCAATGATGATAAAGATGCGCCTAGCGTGCGCCAAGCCAATGTCAGTAAGCCAGAATACGATAATGAGCACAAACGCTGGTTGGCTCCGTTTGTGATGGCAAGCATCAACACTCGTATCGTACATCGCAGCAACCAACTGCTCGGCTACGAATATGGTCGCGACTTTAAGTATGATGAAGCGATGTGGATGAAAGATGGCGTAAAAGGCAAACTGTCAAGTTATGCACTGAGCGCTGGACTGTTAGGATTTGCCACCGCGATGATGATTAAGCCAAGCCGCGAATTGCTGTCCAAGCATGTCTTACCAAAAGCTGGCTCTGGGCCGTCGAAGTCTGACCAAGATAACGGTTACTACGATATTCGTCTCTTTGGAAAAACTGCCAATAAAGACACCATCAACACCAAAGTAACGGGCGATAAAGATCCTGGTTATGGCAGTACGTCACGCATGCTGGCACAAGCAGCCTTATGCTTAGCGCAAGATATTAGCAAAGATGATGTCGGTGGCGGGTTTTGGACGCCAGCAGCCGCGATGGGTGATAAGCTGCTAACACGTTTAGAAGCGCATGCAGGTCTTAGCTTTGAGGTAGTCGATGGTTAGCCTTTACAGATGACACTTAACAAACTGTCAATAAACGAAGACTAAAATCTGAATAGCCGTATTTTTAATGATCGTATTTTTAATAACCGTATCTTGGTAACAAGGTACGGTTTTTTTATGGACAAACTCTTTAAAATTTTCAAGCAGATGTTAATGAATAATAATAACGTACGTTTTTGGTGAACAATGTTGCCAGTTTTCTCTTTTTTTATACATTACGCTACACATCCTTAGCCTGATGTCACAGCCATGTCTTAGCAACTGACGTAGTATTAAAAACGTTAAAATAATAAATTAAAGCAGAAACGTCGAATCAAAAATTATGACGTTATTTATTAAAAACTAATTCGTTTTACTAGGGTGTGTCTTCATTTTAAAAATGGTCATAAAAGTGAGATAAACTGCCGTCAAACGAGGAAAATAGTGCAAATAATATCGGGATGTTAATCAGCTATTTGACGATGTTTGGCAAAATTTAGCCATTTTTAGCCCATTCAGATACAAGCGCTTGAATTGAGGACACGCCCTAATAACTTGATATAAAAATAAGCCATATAAGAAATAATACTAATTCAAACACATTTATTAATCATTAAAAGGATGTAACCATGAAATTGAATATATTGACCGTTGCTGTTATTACATCAGGTCTAACCATGCTTGCGAGCCATGCAAATGCTGCAATGACAACCGATAATCACGGTAACGTAGGCTATGACAGTTACGACGAATGCGTCACTGCTGTCCAAGATGGCTCAGCCAAGTTTTATAGCCCTTATACCTATCAAAACCCCAAACGCCAAGCTGGTGAAGCCTCTGTCAAAAAGATGCGCTTATCTGAAGTCATGATTCCACAGAGTGTCGTCGACAGCAATAACTTAAATGCTAACAATTATTCAGCAGGTGCTTGTGATTTAGGCGTGGGACAATCGAATGGTCGCTATGGCGTATCCGGTGCTTTGGTCGGCAAATATGTTGCTATCGCCGCTGATATGCCAGTCAACGTCTACATGGATAAAAACGGCAATCCTGTGCGTTTAAGTATGCAACAGTGCGACAATCATTTTGGCGCCAAGTTCCCTACACCAATTATGTCTGAAGCTGTGGAAAGTGAAGCGTTAGAAGCGGAAGTTGCCATTACTGAAGAGCGTAGTATAGAACCCGTTATTATCGAAACGACTCGTGTTATTCGTCCTGCTAAATATAAAGTAAAAGAAGTCATCATCGCACCACAAGATCAAATTAAACGCGTTAATACAGCAAATGGTACGGCCATTGCGGTAGAAGATGCTGGGCGTACTGTAATCGTTGGCGAGGTAGCAGATGATGAAGTGATTGATAATACTGAAATCAGTCAGACCTTCCCTGTCATCCGCGTTCCTGATAGCGATTTACAGCAGCGCGTTATCGATCCCAATACTGGTAGATATGTCATCGTTGAATAATTTTTTTACAAAAAAAATCTTGGATGCAAGTAAATTATATTCTTATAGTTGATTTAATTTAAAAGTAGTACAAGGCCACCGAGTGTAGATGTATATTTAGTACTTCAAACGAGGTTAACGCAGTAATACTTTTATAGTGGAATGATTATATTTAATAGTCACTGTGTTTAAAGCTAAGGTAAAGAAACTTTATATATTTGCCTGACAATAAGAATACAATAGTTGCACAAAGTCACCTGCGAGCGCATGTCTGTTAGATTTTTAATCTATGTACTACTGAAATAATAATCGCTTAGTTGCTATTCTCTTGCTTAGAGTTTTATTAGATTATTTTATAAAACTCTTTATCCACACCAATCATGATAATCAACAAATGGTTATCATGATTTTGTTTTATCTACACATTGAATGTTAAATATATTAAATATATTAAATATATAGATTCAAAATACACCATTAATTTGTGCTATACGAAATCATGCAAATAAGCGTCAAGTTTGAAATACTTTGAGCTGACGCTATGAGAATGCAAACTGAGGAATAAACTGATGAAAAACCGTACTCTACCTTTATCATTACTGATTGGCGCTATGCTCACTATTCCAAGCTTGGCTATGGCTGCACCTGCTGATACTGCACAAGCAGATATGCAAAATGCTGCTACTACCACACTTGAGACTGAAGCTGAAAATTCAGCCAATGTATCAGTACCAAGCCCATCTAACTCGGTTCAGATTAACGAAACCCAGCGCATCTCAAGAGCAAGCGTAAATAGCAACGCCACTCAACAACAGATGGCTCCTGAGCAACAGGCACAACAACAGGCTATGCAGCAAGCGCAACAACAAGCCATGCAAGATTCAGAAGAAGCAATGCCACAAAAAGACCTACAAGAAGATATGTCACAGGAAGATATGCTAGATGAAGAATCAATGCTGGAAGAAGAAGCTTCGTCAGAATCACAAGAAGAGCTATAACAAACTCCCCAAGAAGCAACAGAAAATCTATAATACGGTATAAGCGCTTCTGCTAACTGATAAAAGCAGTAATATTTATTTACTACAGCACCTTAGGGTCTGTTGAACGAATCTTTAAATATTAGACTGCTGATATCAATTTTTCTTGCTTGCTGTGCCTGCGCAGACAGAGGCGACAAAAAATTGATATCAGCAATACCGTCGTGTTTTTAAAAAATTTTGACTATAGCTAAAGTATTTCTCAAATATATTTCCAATAAAAAAGGCAGCCATTAGGCTGCCTTTTTTATTGGTTATTTCTGTTAATTATTTAGAACTAACTTAAGAAACTGACCAAACCCATTACTTCTTAGTTTTAGTGACGCCCGCTTCTTGCAACAATGCACCCAATGTACCCATTTTGCTAGGTGCTTCTACTTTTTCAGCTTTAGGCGCTTTGCTGCGGTTATTGGCGCTGTCTTTATCTTGACGATTACCGCGCGGTTTTGACGGACGCTTATCCGCTGATGGACGGCTGTTATTTGGGCGATTGCTATTTGCCTGATTACTACGTGGACGACTGGCTTTCTCATCATTATCTGTACCTTCTGCAGTCGACTTCGCTGCTGGACGCGCGGGCTTTTCAGATTCAGGCTTCATACTAAAACCAATGCGACCACGCTTTTCGTCGATAGAGATGACACGCACTGAGACAATATCGCCCGGCTTGACGCGATTCATCGGATCGGCAACGAAGTCATTGGCCATCTGTGAGATATGCACGAGACCATCTTGATGGACACCGACATCAACGAAGCAACCAAAGGCTGTCACGTTAGTAACCACACCTTCTAGCTGCATGCCTTCGCTTAAATCTTTAATGCTATTAACGTCTTCACGGAAGTTAGCCGTTTTAAACTCAGGACGTGGGTCACGTGCAGGCTTGGCAAGCTCTTCGATGATAGCTTTGACACTGATATTATCATCATTTGCCGCTAGTGCAGTGGTGTCGAGCGTGTTTAGTACACCGTCGTTACCGATGACTTCTGGCAATGCTTTACCGGTTTGCGCCAGTAAGCTATCGACCAGCGCATAGCTTTCTGGATGCACACCAGTCGCGTCAAGTGGATTACTACCACCATGTATGCGTAAGAAGCCTGCTGCCTGCTCAAAGGTCTTAGCACCTAAACGCGGAACGTTTTTGAGCGCCTCACGGCTATCAAATGCGCCGTGCTCTTTACGATAAGTGACGATTTGCTGGGCGACATTTTTATTCAAACCCGCAATATGCGCCAAGATAGCAGGACTTGCCGTATTCACATCAACCCCAACCGCGTTCACGCTATCTTGGGTCACTTTATCCAAGCTATCAGCCAACTGGTTTTGGTTGACATCATGTTGATATTGACCAACACCAATGGCTTTTGGATCTACTTTGACCAGCTCTGATAACGGATCTTGCAAGCGACGAGCGATAGAAACCGCACCGCGTACAGATACGTCTAAATTACCAAGCTCATCAGTGGCCAGCTCACTGGCTGAATAGACAGAAGCGCCTGATTCATTAACGATAACCGCTTTGGCTTTTAATTCAGAATTGGCGGCCAAAATCTCTTTAATCATCGCATCTGTTTCACGGCTCGCCGTACCGTTACCGATAGCGACTAGATCGACGTTGTAAGTACTTAATAATTCATCAATGACTTTTTTGGCTTCATCCATCTTATTATCAGGGGCGAATGGATAAACGGTTGCGACGACAGGCTTGTCTTCGCTGTCTAGCATGACATGGCCTTGGGCATCGACAATCGCCATTTTAACGCCATGGCGGATGCCGGGATCCACACCTAAAATCACTTTACGACCAGCAGGTGCTGACATGAGTAAATGCTGTAAATTATTGGCAAACACATCAATCGCGTCAGCTTCAGCAGTTAGGCGTTTTTCCGTCAATAAGCGATGCTCGATATGCGGACGCCATTTTTCTTTCCATAAGCTACTAGCGGCTTCTGTTAAAAACTCACGGCGCGCGTCAGGTGCTTTGGCATTAACATCGAAATGCTTGATAGTTTTTTCGATAAAGGGGGCATCTTCGCCTTCGATTTTGAGACCCAAAACATTCTCTTGGCGACCACGTAGCATTGCTAATAAACGATGGTTTGGCAGACGCGCAAGGCTTTCACTATGTTCAAAATAATCTTTGAATTTCTCACCGACTTCGCGTTTTTCTTCGCTAGCAACCGCAGATACGATACTCGCCGTTTTGGCAAAACCACTACGTAAATTATCTAGCAAGTCTAGTGCTTGTGTCCACTCATCAACGATGATGGCTTGCACGCCCGCCAATTGCTTATCGATATCGCTAAAGTCGACTTCAATCTCGTTACCGCTGTCGTCAGAGATGCTAGATGGCGCTTGATAGTCAGCCAGTGCCTCTGTTGGGGTAATCTCTTGCGTCAGTACCGCCTGAGCAGCAACGTCGAGACCAGCAGCACGTGCTTTGGCAGCTGGTGAACGGCGACGTGGACGATAAGGCAAGTAGATGTCTTCAAGCTCAAGCTTGGACGTCGCGTTATCGATACGCGTCTGTAGCTCGTCAGTCAAATTGCCCTGCGTGCTGAGCAGCTCAGTAATTTTGAGGCGACGCGTTGCCATGTCGCGCTCATAATTGAGAGACTTCTCTAAAGCACGCAGCTGCGCATCGTCAAGGTTTTGGGTTTTTTCTTTGCGGTAACGCGCAATGAAAGGAACGGTCGCGCCTTCATCGTAAAGTTTGACAAACGCATTGACTTGAGCAGTCTTAATGCCAAGCGCGCGAGCAAGCTTGTCGTGAATATTCGCGTGTGTGGTTGCATCCAAAACCTGTGCATTTGTCGAGGTTTGAGATGGCGTTAAGGTATCAGTGCTACTCATAGACGTATCAATCGTTGATAAATGGTGTTTGGCATTATAGCAAAAGCTGCATGAATAAAAATCCTTTTTATCTTTTCCTTATTTATCTGCTGTTTTCTACCCTAAATTGGCTGCTATGCTAAGTTCTGTAGCCTTGTTAAACAAACGCATACAGCATTTATGCCGATGGGTGATGCAATTGGCAGTGCAATCTTATACACTAAAGTATCAATAGCGCAAATATTACTACGCGCTGAAATATTGAACAGAAGTCTTTAATTTTACGAGGTTTCATTAATACCTAATAGATTAATGATTAAATAACGACAACGTTTTTGCTGAAACTTTCTACTAATAATAATTTTTATAAGAGGATGCCTGTATGCCTGATAATAACAGCCCCGATACTTTAACTCAGCGTATCTTAGTGGTCGATGATGATGCTCGTCTGCGTTCTTTATTACAACGCTTTCTAGAAGATGATGGCTTCGTCGTTCGTACTGCCCATGATGGCAGTCAGATGGATAAGTTGATGCAACGCGAGCTTTTCTCTTTAGTCGTACTGGATTTGATGCTACCGGGCGAAGATGGCATTAGTATCTGTAAGCGGCTGCGTGAAGACAATGGCGATATTCCAATCATCATGCTGACGGCCAAAGGTGGCGACGCCGATCGTATCGCTGGTCTTGAAGCGGGTGCGGATGATTATCTGCCTAAACCCTTTAATCCAAAAGAGCTGCTTGCTCGTATCAAAGCCGTATTACGTCGTCAAAATCGCGAGCTACCGGGTGCACCAAGTCATCAGCTAGAAGTGGTTGAATTTGGTCCATGGACGCTTGATTTATCGACTCGTACGCTTAAACGTGATGGCAATGTAGTTACCTTAACGACCGGTGAATTTTCAGTATTAAAAGCATTGGTTCAGCATCCACGTGAGCCATTAACTCGCGATAAATTGATGAATCTTGCCCGTGGTCGTGAATGGGGTGCGATGGAGCGTTCTATCGATGTACAAGTCTCACGCCTACGCCGCCTCATTGAAGACAACCCGTCACAAGCGCGTTACATCCAAACCGTTTGGGGTGTAGGCTATGTGTTCGTTCCTGACGAAGCTGAAGTTGAAACAGCAAAAAGTGAATAGTATTTACTTTATAGTTGCTGCTTTACACCCACTTATGACGATAGTTTAGACGACAATGGCTTTGACCACATCTACCATGATTCAAAACATACCCTGCACCTTGGTGACAGGGTTTTTGGGTGCGGGTAAAACTACCGTCATCAACCAGCTACTCTCTAGCAAGCCCGCCGATGAGCGCTGGGCTCTATTGATTAACGAGTTTGGACGTATTGGCATTGATGGCGCGCTGCTAGCAAGCGCACAAGAGAACAACGTTGATACAGGCAGCATTGCCATTCGCGAGGTCAGTGGTGGCTGTATTTGTTGCACCAGTCAGCTGCCCCTACAGATTGCGATTACCCGCCTGCTTAGCGATCATCGTCCGCAGCGCCTTATTATAGAACCCACCGGATTGGCACACCCACGCGAGTTGATACAACAACTGAGCGCGCCACATTGGCAAACAGCACTCAATATGCAGGCTGTAATAACGGTGCTAAGTGGCGGGCAATGGCAACAACAAAAGTATCGCTCGCACGATGGTTTTCAAGCGCATGTCCGTGACGCTGATGTCTTGGTGATCAATCGCTATATGCAGCTGAGTGAAAATGAGAGGCAGGCGTTACAAGAATGGATAACACGGCTCAATCCTGACGTGACCACTATCTGGACAGAATCTGAGCCTCACACCGTGGATGATCGCTCAAATAAGATAACTGCTTTGAATACTGCCTCATCAATGCTGATAGCACAGCTGACCAAACCAAGCCATACCATCTCGCGGCAGCGCTCTGCCGATAAAAGCCAACCTAATGATGAGACTCGCATTTCTTTACAGCCACTCATCAGACAGCCACTTACTGGCTTGATGTCTAATCAATCTATAGAGAACAACGAAAGTCATGACGACATAGCGTCAGATACTGAGCTCCCCTACCGCTATCATGAACAACAACAAGACATGCTGTTAGGGGGCTGGCGCTTGCCTGCACATTACGTATTTAACGCTGATGGTTTACAAGAATGGTTGTTAAAATTGCCTAACTGGCAACGTATTAAAGGCATGGTTCATACCTCTGACGGCTGGTTAAAGATTAACTTTACACCTGACAGCTTGACTATCACCACGACGAGCGCCCACATCGATAGCCGATTAGAAGTCATTTTGCAGACCGATAATGATTTGCCGATAGACAACGTTAGGTCAACCATCAGTCTTAGTAAAGATGATTGGCAGGCTTATGACCAGCAGCTGATGGCGCTGGTGCTTGAAGACAGACTCTAGTTACCTATAAAAAGACTACCTTTCAAAAAATGCCACACTCACAAAAAAGACCACCGTTGCTAAGTAAAATAGCAACGGTGGTCTTTTTTTATTGATTCGCTTTTACAAATTAGCGCAATTGGCTGTCTTTACTGCCGCGACGATTAAACAGCTCAGCTGCTCTCGCCTCTTGTTCAAGTTCGCTTTGGCAACTGACACAATGCTGTACACCCGGTAAAGCTAGGCGCCGCGCTTCTGGAATAGGATTGCCACACTCATCACAAAACTCTGCACTATCACCTTTAGGTATCGCACTACGCACACGATCTAACGCATCATTTACCGTTGCATCCATCTGTTCGTGTTCAGCGCCATCTCTTGACCAACCACCAGCCATAATCTTATCCTTTTTGTCTATTATTATTAATATCTTATAAGATAAAAGTCTTTAAGAACAAATAGATGAGGCTAATTGACACTATTTTCAATGCTTAAAAGTCAATTAAAACATATCTCTCAGATTATCATAGCTTAGCTAATCTTTTGGTTGTAAATCCACCACTTGCCCGCGCACCCCAATGCTGGCGTCACTCATCAGACATACATAACCTGCCATAATATCCTCAGGTGTTTTGAGAGACATAGGGTTCTCACCAGGATAAGCATGAGCGCGCATATTGGTACGCGTTCCACCAGGATTGATACAGTTAAACCGCAAGTTTGTGGTATTTTGCGTCTCTTGAGTAAAGATATCACTCATCCCTTCGACGGCTTGCTTGGAGAGTGCATAAGCGCCCCAAAATGCACGAGGATGGGTACCAACCGTGCTAGACGTAAAGACGATAGAGCCATGATCAGCATCTTTTAATAGCGGTAACAACGCTTGCGTGAGCATAAAAGTCGCCGTAAAGTTGACCTTCATCACTTGGGCAAAGGTATCGACGTCATACATCTCAAGCGGCGTCAATTGTCCAAGCATGCCAGCATTATGTAAGATACCATCGAGCTGACCCACTTCTTTATTAATCAGGCCTTCTAACTGCTGCATATCTGCGTAAGTTGCGCCTTCTAAATTCATCGGTAGCATGGCTGGCTGCTTGCCACCCAAGCTCTCAATCTCATCATAGACGTATTCAAGTTTGCTACTGGTGCGACCCAATAATAGTACCGTAGCACCATAACGGGCGTAGGTTAAAGCGGCGACGCGCCCAATACCATCACCTGCCCCTGTGACCAAGATAGTCTTGCCGTCTAAACAGTCAACAGGTGGCACAAACTGACGAATATCGTCGTGCGTTAAAGGCTGTCTAGGATTTTGCGCGGCTGCTTGATGATTTTGCTCGGTCGCTGACTGTTTAACATTGTCACTCATAGTATGACTCACTGCGTATTATTTATTATTAGAGGTATTTGCGTTCAAAAGCGTTTATTTTCAGAGATGCGCGTTTACGAGCAAATATTTAAGATTACATATTTATAAGATATTTGCTTGTAAATGCTTTTTTATGACTGATTTATTGATAAGTGTTTTAGTTATAAATATTCAAACTTACCAGAAGACAGTAATAGCTTATTCAACTGCTCAGGGGTATCCGTAATATAATCAGCGCCCCACTTCTTAAGGTTTTTTTGATCTTGCGGCGGAATATAGCCATAAGCGGCCAAAATTGTTGACATACCAGCGGCATTGCCAGCATCGATATCGCGTATATGATCCCCTACATAGAGCACGCAACCAGCAGCGCCGCGCGGGATACCAAGTTTTTCTAATGCCATATACATCGGCTCTGGATCAGGCTTAGGGCGCGATACATCTTCAGGACAGACCAAGGCAGCACAGCGCTCATCCAACTGCATTTTCTGTAACAGCTGCTCTGCTAGATAACGCGGCTTATTGGTCACAATACCCCAAGGCACACCTTTTTTCTCAAGCGTGGTCAGGACCTCTTCTAGCTCGCTAAATACACAGCTGTCCACACAAATCTCTGCTTCATAATCATCTAAAAACTGCTGGCGAAAGCCAAGTAAAGCTTCTTCGCTGACACTGTCTTGACCATTTTGATGCAGCATAAGCTTGACCATGGCTGACGCACCAGCAGAGACTTGCTCTCGAATAAGTGCTTCAGGTGGGGCTTGCCAATCATTTTCGCGGCTCATTTTAGCAATAATCCGTACGAAGTCGGCAGCGGTATCGATTAGCGTCCCATCAAGGTCAAATAAAACGGCTTTGACGAATTGGCTCATAAGGCATACTCTTTTAATTGGTGAGGTGTTTGGCGCATTAATGATGGGACAGTAGGCAATTAGTTAAGCTATTAAGCCATTGGTTTTTGTACCGCTATCATATAGTTGACATCGACATTTTGTGCCAGCCAATAGCGCTTAGTCAGTGGATTGTAATGTAGTCCGGTAATATCTTGGCGCGTAAATCCAGCAGTAACCGCCATCTTATCAAGCTCAGCAGGCGTGATAAATTTGGCATAGTCATGGGTGCCACGATCCAGTAAACGCAATACGTATTCGGCGCCCACGATAGCAAACAGATATGACTTAGGATTGCGGTTAATCGTCGATAGCACACAAACACCACCAGGCGCTAATAGGGCAAAACAAGCTTGCACAATCGAGCTTGGATCAGGCACATGCTCAAGCATTTCCATACAGGTCACCACATCAAACTGACCCGCATGGGTTTTGGCCAAATCTTCTACTGGGATATGCTGATAGCGAAGCGTCTTGTCTAAACCACTTTGCTCTGCATGAATCGTCGCCGCCTTTAGGTTTTCAGTCCCTAGGTCGATACCGGTCACATCAGCACCGCGACGTGCCATCGATTCAGATAATATGCCACCGCCGCAACCGACATCGAGCACTTTTTTGCCCGTCAATCCCATCTCCGCAGTCTTATTAGCGTTTGTACTATCATCGCTATTTTGATAGCCGCGCTTAACATTTTCTTCTATCCAGTTCAGGCGCAGTGGGTTGATTTCATGCAAGGTCGCAAACGCGCCCGTATTACTCCACCATTCGCTCGCCAGTTTATTGAACTTGTCGACTTCGCTAGGATCTACATTTATCGTGGCAGCCGTATCGTTAGAAATAGTATCATTAGCAACAATATTAGCAGTATCGAAACGGCTGTTCGCTTGATCATTCAAAGCAGGCGAAGAAGATAAAGCTGAGCTCATAGCGTTTTCCTTTAGAGTTATTATCGGATACAGTACAGAATTATACCCTTAATATTAGCATGCGAGCGCCAGTTTTGTCGTGAGTACATCGTCACCGATTGTGAGTAAAAGCAGAAAATACTTACATATCATGTCTATAGCGCAGTGCTAACTTGATGGTAACCGATATCTAAAAAGCCTCTTTGCAAACGTTATATGATAAAATTTTTAGTCATAAGAGTCATAGGTACTGTTAAGTAAGATACCTTAAATAATAGCTCACAGCTTTACAACCGTTAGTTAAGAATCGGGTTCACAACCATACCTGTTTTACGTTATTATAGTCGGTACTCTGATATAGGTTGATTATACTAGACGCTTTGTCATTTATATTATCAAACCTATAGAAACTCCTAAAAACTCTCAGCCTCTACCCCTCAAGGAAAAAGTATGAAACGTGTCATTGCATTGACTGGTCTGACTTTTGCTATTGGAATAGCCAGCATGGGCGCCCAAGCAGCCGATTATGTCGCCGGAAAAGACTATCGCGTGCTAGACAATCCAGAAAAAATCACTGGTGATGCTATTATTGTCCGTGAGTTTTTTTGGTATGGTTGCCCGCACTGTAACGCGCTTAATCCTCATATGGAAAAATGGGCAAAAAATAAAGACAAAGATGTGGCTTTCTTCAAAACTCCAGCAGCGCTCAACCCTGTTTGGGAAGCCAGTGCCCGTGGTTTTTATGCCGCTCAGCTGTTAGGCTATGAAAACAAAACCCATGATGCGCTCTTTGATGCGATTCATAAAGATGGCAAAAAGCTGTTTGATCAAGCCTCATTAAGCAAATGGTACGCAGCCCAAGGCGTTGACCAAAAGAAATTCAACAGCCTTTATAACTCATTTGCTGTAGGTACCAAAATCGGTCGCTCACAAGCAGGCGCTAAGCGCTATCAGCTGTCTGGTGTACCAGCCGTTGTGGTACAAGGCAAATATGTCGTCACTGGTGAAGATGCCAAAGTACCTAAAGTGGTTGATTACTTAGTTGATAAAGCACGTGCCGAGAAAAAATAAGCGTTAATTATATTTAATTAAACCGTATTAACGCTGCACTAAAAAAGCCAATCATTAACGATTGGCTTTTTTGTATTTGCATTTTGATAAGCTTATTTTTCAGTACAGTTATTAGTAGTTGTGCAGATAATCGCTATGCTGCTATTGGTATAGTGAGTGAAAAGTAATATAGAAACATCTACACTCGGTTGTCTTGTACTACTTTTAAATTGAATCAACTATAGAATAACTAGCCTTTTAAATCCGATAAGATGGTCACTTCGCGGATATAGCTGGCCAAATCTGCTTTAGACTCCAGCATCAGCTCATCATCCTGCGTGTGCTTGGCGTATTCAATCCAAAGCAATAATTGATACAGGCTATTACGCTCAGAGACTTTATATTGTTTGACAAACTGCTTTAGCGTGCCTTCGTCATTGATATTTAGACGTTCAGACCAGCTTTCTATTTTAGAGACTTGTTCTTTTGGAAAGTAAGCATCGAATAAGGCTTTTACCAATTCATGGCGGTTTTCTTCGCTGATCAATTTACCGACGCGCTTGGTCTGTCTAATACGCGCATTGGCACTGGTAATGTCTGCTAATGCCATCAACTCCGCCATAAAATAATCACTGGCTGGCAAGTTTTTGAGCTGTTTTTTCGATAAGCTGGCGAGGGGTATCGATAATTGTTGCAAGCGCTCATGGGATTTTTTGAGTTCTGTGCGCGAGACGCGCATATCATGTTCTGACCAGTCAATCATAAAAGCGTTCCAAAATAATAAAATGAATAGATTCTTTAGCCATTGATAATCACTACCAACGACTTTTTTCGCGATGTTTCGCTACAACTTTCACGCCTTGCGGCATTGCAGCAGCCAGACGTCGCTGTAAGATATCGGTAATAAATACGGAGCGGTGCTTACCGCCCGTGCAGCCAATCGCTACTGTCACCGTATGGCGGTTATTGTGTAAAAAGTCGGGCAGCCAACGACTTAAAAATTTATCGAGATCATCGGTCATCTCAGCCACTTCTGGATAATCTGCAAAGAATGCGTCGACTTCAGAGTCAAGACCAGTCAAGGCGCGTAGCTCAGGATTCCAGTGTGGATTTGGCAAAATCCTAACATCAAATATAAAGTCAGCATCCACTGGGTTACCGTACTTAAAGCCAAAAGACAGCAAATTAATGACAATTTGATTGTCCATACCGACATAAGCACGCAGTGTGTCTTTGAGCTGATGGATATTCAGCATACTAGTATCAATTTTGATATCGGCATGGCTGGCAATAGGTTCTAACAGCTCGACCTCTTTTTTGATCGCGGCCGGTAGATTAAAAGCAATATGCCGAGCATTATCACTGTCAATATCTTGTGACATTAACGGATGGACACGGCGCGTCGCATTAAAGCGTGCGACCAAAGTGCTCTCTTGCGCGGTCACATATAGCACTTCAACAGCCTGCTTACCATAAGTCTGTTTTAGGATAGCATGGGTCGCTGCAAAGTTAGACAAATCAGCGCGCGGCGTCCGAATATCCACACCAAGGGCGATACGCTTAATACCACTATCGCTGACCAGTTTCTTAGCAGCATCAGGCACTAACGACAAGGGTAGATTATCAATAGGATAATAACCCAAATCTTCTAAGATATTTAATACAGACGTTTTACCCGAGCCGGAACGACCCGATACGACTAAAATACTTAGCCGCTCATCGTTCGGGGCAGCAAGCATTTTCTGCTCTGCTTTCTCGTTGCTTTTACTGTTTTTTTTACTGTCGCTTTTATCGTTACTGGCATCCATGATCCGTTACCCTGTCCATTGCATCCGGCAAATTACTGTGTCATAACGGTTAATGTACCGTTACTACTTGGTTGTCCAACAATCGTGCCCGCCCTAGCCAAGCCGCGACGAGGATAATCAAATTCTCGTTTTCCACATTAAACACTGCGGCATCATTAACGACCGAGTTCAATGCATCGGTTTTTACTTCTAGATAGTCAATGTTGAATCCAGCCTCACTGATACGCTGAGAGGTCTCTGCCAATAACGCGTCAAATTCTGGCATGCTCGGCTTATAATTCGTTAGTTGCTGTGCTAGACGTTGCAGCTCTGCATGAAGTACAGGAGCTATTTTTCGTTCGGCTACGCTCAGGTATTGATTGCGCGAAGATAGCGCCAAGCCGTCAGCCGCGCGAACAATTGGCGCACCTATAATATCAATGGGATAGCTTAAATCACGTACCAATTGTTTAATAATCGCTAATTGTTGATAATCTTTTTGTCCAAATACCGCCACATCAGGCTGCACGATGTTAAATAATTTTGAGACGACAATACCCACGCCATCAAAGTGTCCAGGGCGTGATTGACCACATAGTTGCGTAGTAATGTCACCGGCAAGAACGGAAGTCGGTGGCGGTAATACTGGGTACATCTCATCAATACTCGGTGCAAAAACATAGTCCGTACCAACCGTTGCTAGCTTGGCGACATCTTCATCTAATGTGCGTGGATAACTCTCAAAGTCCTCTCCTTCCCCAAACTGGGTAGGATTGACAAAAATACTTACCACCACGATATCGGCATGCTGTTTAGCAATGCTGACCAGCTCAAGATGACCTTCATGCAGGTTGCCCATCGTTGGTACTAAGGCAATACGCTGAGCGCTATCTGGCTTATCATTTCTTTGACCACGATAAGGCTGTAGCGCGGCGCGCAACTCTGAAATCTGCTGATAAATGATTGGCATCGTTAAATATTCTTCTACTGATAATCGTAAAAACCAAAAGACTTATTAATACTAGCGCTACAGACTAGCTAAATTGGTGCTGCTCTGTTGGGAAACTGCCTTCGCGTACCGACTGCTGATAAAGGGCAAAGGCGCCTTCAATACTGCGCGCACTGTTACGCTCATCAGTTAAAAAGTCATGGACAAAGCGCGGCACGCGTCCATGCACCATACCCAGCATGTCATGCATGACCAATACTTGACCATCCGTATCTGCACCAGCGCCAATGCCAATCACCGGTGCTGTAACCGCTTCTGTTACCGCTTTGGCGAGCTCAGCAGGTACACATTCTAATACGAGCAAGGCAGCCCCTGCAGCAACGACCGCTTTGGCATCTGCCAGCAACTTATCAGCCGCTTCATCACCGCGACCTTGGATTTTATAGCCGCCAAAAACGTTGACCGATTGCGGAGTCAAGCCAAGATGGACACAAGTAGGCGTGCCTGCTTGCGCTAAGGTCGTGACCAAATCACAAAGCTCACTACCACCTTCAATCTTTATGACATGTGCGCCTGCTTGCATCAACTTGCGACTATTAGCGATCGCTTCTGGCAACGTCACATAACTCATAAATGGTAGGTCAGCTAAAATCAGAGCATGCTGATTACTACGGGCAATATTGGCTGTATGATAAGCCATATCATCAACGGTCACGGGCAACGTTGAGTCGTGGCCTTGTACCACCATACCCAAGCTATCACCAATCAAAATAGTATCGATCTGTGCCTTGTCCATCATGCGTGCAAACATCGAGTCATAGCACGTTAAGCAAGTAAACTTGGTGTCTTCTCTTTTGAATTTTTTTAAAGTAGATAACGTCGTCATATGATTCTCAATTAATCTGCAATGCCTTTATTTATCAATGCTTTTATGTATAGATATCTCTAATTATCATCGCGCCTGTGATTAGAAGCATTATCAGTCGCTCGATAATAATTGTAAGCCTGTCCGATCATGACTTTGCGGATAGCTGTCTATCGGTTTTCCTGCAATCGTCAGCTTTGGCGCGAGCTCTCGCAGCGGTATCAGGACAAAATTACGCTCAAGCAGTCCAGCGTGCGGTATGGTCAGCTGCGGCTCCGCAAGTTGTACGTCGCCATACAATAAGATATCAACGTCCAAACTACGCTCACCCCAATGACGTAAGCGTGCCCGCTTAGCGTGCTCTTCTAGCTGCTGGCAAAATGTAAGCAACTCAAAAGGCGGCAATATTGTCTTAAAACCAGCGACAGCATTAACAAAGTCGGGCTGGTCTTGTGGCCCCATAGGCGCTGAGGCATAAAATGAGGATACTCGAACCTCACGTATTTGCTCATGCTCTCGCAACCCTTGCAATGCCTGCTGTAAGTGCTCTACCGGCGAGCCTAACTCATTGGTTAGATTGCTACCTAAGCCCACATAACAGCTAACCCAAGTCGCCTTGTCCGTCTCGTCAGGTGTTTTATTATGACACTTAGCACTTTTATTAAAGTGATTTTTTATCATGAGCACTTTACTCTAAAACCTGCGGTTCATCACCATCATCAATATCGGTTAAGGTCGTTTATCAATACTAGACATTATCGGTACTGGGCTGACGACGACGGCGTTTCGATGGTACAGGGCCTTTATTATCAGTTACTTTAATGTCAGTTGCCTTATTGCCATTAACCTTGTCACTTGCTTTACTAGTAACTGTCTTGCTATTGGCAGACTTTGACCCTGTCGTTTTAGCTGATCTCTTAGCTTTCGCAGGCGTAGTCGCTTTATTAGTCGCTTTATTAGTTCCTGTCTTGTTTTCTGGCGAAGCTTCTACATGCTCTACCGTTTTCTCAGCTTTAGTATTAGCATTACTAGCAGGTTGAGCAGCTGGCTTAGGCGCTTTCTTCGCGTATTTCTTAGCATTTTGTCCGTTATCGCTAGTTGGCGACTTTTCTGCCGTGCTTGCACTATTATCAACGTCTACCGTAGGCTCACGGCGACGACGCTTATGCGGTATCGGCTCGTTATTCATACTGACTAGCGCCGGTGACCTTGCCACTGAACGGGTCGGATAACTATTGGCTGCGGGTGACGTAACCTCTGGTTGTTTATCCTTAGGTTGCTGAGCCTTATTTGAGCGATCAGCTTTACTATCAGCTTTACTATCAAAGTTAGCATTCTGACTAGGTAGATCTTTCTCAGCTGTTGGACTCGACATCACTGCTTTTTTCTGCACGGACTCTTGACGAGGCTTAGGCTTATCAGCACTTGCTAGCTGCTTTTGTAATGGCGGCACGACTTTTTCATGCTCGATCACAAACAATGGCGCAGGCTTGGAATGATGGCGCTTATTTGCCGCTTGGTTACCGCTACTAGCAAGAGACAACTGCTGTAGCTGAGCAAGCTCATTACTGTCTTGTTTGACCTGCTGCGCGTTATAACCTGTGTCTTTACTGCTGTCAGATTGCTTAGCATCTGTAGACTGGCTGGCGGCCCGGCGACGACGTGATGGGATATTTGACGCATCGTTCACCATGTTCTGCTCATTGCCATTTTTTTCAGTGCCATTTCTTTCAAGGCCATGCTTTTCAGTGCTGCCATTGGCTTTGCTACGCTTAGTGTTTTGTTGATTAGATACCGACTCATCGGCTGTATTTGATTCTGGCTTTTGACGATTACGTCCGCGTCCACCACGCTGCCCTTTTTTATAGGCGCCGCGACGAATATTTTCATCAAACTCATCAATCGCTTGTTCCTGCTCTGATACAGACAAGGTTTGATAAGTTTGCCACCAGTCGCCCATGTCGTTGGTCGATTCTGATAATGGATGCTCAGCATCACCGCACTGCTCACGCAATAATAAAAAGTCAAAGCCTGCACGGAAGCGAGGATGCTCAGAGAGCTGGACAATTTGCTTGCTACGCGGGGCTGCAAGTTTTGGCTGCAATATCCAAATATCACGGATAAATTGCTCAGCAAATTTAGGAATAGCGGTTTTAATACGTTGACGGTCAATGACCTTGCCAGCCGCATGCATCTGCGCTTCAGCAAATGGCATATTGCGCTTTTTAGCTTTTTCTAACTGATGCAGATAGTTTTCCCATAATATGGCTGCATAGAAAAATGCTGGATTGATACTTTTGCCCGCTGCAATGCGTTTGTCAGTATTAATGGCCACTTGTTTCACTAAAGCGCTAGGCTCAGAAGGCGGATAAATAATTAAACTATCAATCGCGCCCGACTCAAATAATAGCGGTAATAATGGCACCAAATAACCACCGGTAAACATCTTTTGCGTTTCATCATAGAGGCGATGCGGTGATATTTGCTCAAGCAGCGCCCAGTTACCATCATGAAACTGATCGGCTAACTCGTCATCAAACTCAAAACCGAGCTTGGCTTTAAAACGTAACGCCCGCAATAGTCTTACCGGATCTTCTTCGATACGAACGGGCGCATGGCCTAATAGGCGAATGATTCTATTATCAATGTCTTCAAGCGCACCGCAAAAATCATGCACCACACCTTTTAGTGGCTGATAATAAAGCGCATTGATCGAAAAATCACGACGAGAGAAGTCTTGTTGGATATCGCCCCAAACGTTATCACGCAGAATCATACCGTCTTGATTGGTGGTACCACTGCTGGTGGGCGGACCACGAAAGGTAGCGACTTCGATCAGCTCACGACCTGAATACACATGCGCCAACTGAAAGCGGCGACCGATAATGCGGCAGCGCTTACCAAAGACGTCTTTGATCTCATGCGGCTTGGCATCAGTGACAGCGTCAAAGTCTTTTGGGCGCAAACCCAATAAAGTGTCACGCACACCGCCGCCGACGATATAGGCGTCAAACCCTGCTCGGGTTAAGGTGGCAATTACTTCAGTAATGGAATTGGGTAATTCAGATTTATTCAGTTCTAACTGCTTGGCGGCACGCTCGGCCATGCATCTACTCCTCGCCGGTATTCTTTAACCACCCCTGATCAACACAGCGTTTATCAGGCGGATGTAACTGCTAGTTTAACAAATTTTGCGCGTGGTAGGTGCGTTATGACATTTAGTTACGTGCTATTTTGTCAATATTGGGGTTAATTAATGCAAAATAATGCTATTAATCTTGCACGCGTAAACGGGCTCGATTTTTCTCAATCGTTTTTACGCCAATACCTTTAACCTTTGCTAACCCATCAACGGTCTTAAAATCGCCAAACATGTCGCGATATAAAATAATCGCTTGGGCTTTACTACTACCGATACCGTTTAATGAAACGAGCTCACCTTCACTAGCACGATTGATATTGACGGTAGATTGATCGCGCGCTTGAGTTTTAGCATTCTCTTGTGCCAACAGGTACGCATAAGCACTTTGTGGATTATCAAAACAGGGCGCGGCATGTGCATTGCTAAAAGTCAGGATAATCAAGGCTAGACAACAAGCCGCGCTAGATATTAAGCTGTTCAAACTGGTAAACCTAGCAAACAGGGCGTTATAATGAGCGTTCATGACGATCGTTCATATCGTTTCGCCGCTTCCCATAATGCATCCATTTCTGTTATATCGCTGTCTTCTAAACGCTTGCCAGCCGCAGCCAAATGCTCCTCAATATAGCCAAAACGTGATTTGAATTTATGCACACAAGTAAGGGTCGCTGTCTCAGCATCAAGGTTCAGTTTACGCGCCACGTTGACCAGCGCAAACATGCAATCGCCCAGCTCTTTTTCAATCTCTCTAATATTGGCTTTGCTTATGTCATATTTGTCAGCTTCTTTAGACTTATCTGTTTTAGAGTTCTCTGTCAGTTCAGCCTTTAACTCACTAATTTCTTCCTCAAGTTTTTCAAACGCTCCTGCTACCCCTTCCCAATCAAAGCCTAATTTTGACGCCTGCTTTTGTACATCCTGCGCCTGCATGAGCGCACTGCCCGCTTTGGTATTGTCTAGACGACGTTTGGGTTTACCACGTGCCTCGCGCGCTTGCTGCTCCTCTGCCTTAATCTCATCCCAACGAGCTTTTACCGCCACGTCATCTTCAAGACTTTCAGCCTCAAACACATGCGGATGACGCCGAATCAACTTTTCTTGTAAAGTAGTAATGACATCGCTCATATCAAAACGCCCTTGCTCTGCGTACATCTGACAATGAAAAACCACTTGCAGCAACACATCACCAAGCTCGCCTTTGATATCTTCATCATCATCGCTTTGTACCGCTTCGCCGAGCTCATAAGCTTCTTCGATGGCATACGGAATGAGGCTATGACTGCTTTGTTTTTTATCCCACGGACAGTCAGCGCGCAATCTTGCCATCAATGCTAAAAGATCATCAAGCTGTCCTGTGGCTTCTGGTGTTCCTTGTACTGGTGCAGGCACTGTGATTTTATTGTCGAGAGTATTCATAAAGGAGGCTCTTATTTTTGCTTATTGCTTAATGTAATAATTGTGATTGATTCAATGTACAAAGGTGATAAAGCTATCAAGTGCAGCTGTATACATGCCATTTCACGCTAGGTTAACGTTTTCACTCTTTTGTAATAAGTTGACGATAGTGTAGCATTGAACGCTTAATAGCCTATAATTGTGCTATCTACTTTATTATTTTATCACTGCTCACGCGCAAGGAATTTTATCATTATGTCTACGTCTGCGACCACTAACTATCAGCCAGCGACTGAATTCAATCCTATTATTATCGATTCATTTAAAGCCTATGATATTCGCGGTGAGCTTGGGGTAAATCTCGATGAAGCCATTGCTTACCGTATTGGTCGTGCCTTTGCGCAGATTTCATCTCAGCGTTATCACGCCGCAGATGCCACAACTGAACTAAAAAACTTAAAACCTGCCATCATTATCGGTAGTGACATTCGCCATTCAAGCGAGCAATTAAAACAAGCGACTCTCAAAGGTATGCTAGATGCCGGTGTGAACGTGATTGACTTGGGGATGAGCGGTACCGAAGAAGTGTATTTTGCCACCAGTCACTATCAAGCATTAGGCGGCATCGAAGTCACTGCCAGTCATAATCCTATCAATTATAATGGCTTAAAACTGGTCAAAGAGCATTCAAAACCCATTAGCGCCGATGATGGTTTAGCAGAGATTCAAGCATTGGCAGAATCTGGGCAATTTACCACCGTAAATGAATTAGGAAAACTGCAATTATTGACTGATAAAAGTGCTTATGTTAATCACGTCATCAGCTTTATAGATACCGATAAATTAAAACCGCTGAAACTGGTTATTAACTCAGGCAATGGTAGTGCAGGCCCCGTGGTTGATTTATTAATTGACAAGCTGGCACAAGCAGGCGCACCGATTGAAGTGATTAAACTGCATCATACGCCAGACGGCAGCTTCCCCAATGGCATCCCCAATCCTATGATTGAAGCCAACAGAGTAGCGACTCAGCAAGCCGTTTTGAAAAACAAAGCCGATCTTGGTATTGCCTTTGATGGCGATTTTGACCGCTGCTTTTTATTCGATGAACATGGTGAATTTATCGATGGTAGCTACATCGTTGGAATGCTCGCGCAAGCCTTTTTGAATAAATACCCAAACGAGTCAATCGTCTATGATCCTCGCGTGATATATAACACTGAAGCGGTGATTAAAGAACATAACGGCAAGGCGGTTATCAGTAAGTCTGGACATTCATTTATTAAGCAAGTGATGCGTGACTCTGGCGCGGTCTATGGCGGTGAGATGTCCGCCCATCATTATTTCCGCGACTTCTTCTACTGCGATAGCGGTATGATTCCGTGGCTGCTAACGATTGAGCTATTATCCATTACTGGTAAGACGCTGTCTGAGTTGGTCACTGGCTATATCAAAGCTTATCCCAGCTCAGGTGAACTTAACTTTCGTCTCACCACAAATGATGCGCCAACTATCATTAGCGCTATCGAGGATAAGTTTAGCGTTAAGAACCCAAGCAAGTCGCTGCTTGATGGCCTAAGTCTTAACTTTGGCGAGTGGCGCTTTAATCTGCGTGCTTCCAATACCGAGCCGCTAATCAGACTTAATATCGAAACTCGTGGTGATGAGAAGTTATTGGCCGATAAGATACGAGAAATAAAAGAGTGGCTAGCGGCGCAAGGTGCTGTACCAGCGTAAATGAATACCGTTTAATACGCCCTAATTAAAGCCAAAAAAAAGCTCGCTGATAATTATCAACGAGCTTTTTAAATAACAGAAAAACTTGAATAGCGCTATAGTAAAAATACCCTAAAAACGCGACGGTATTGCTGATATCAATTTTTTGTCGCCTCTGTCTGCGTAGGCACAGCCAGCAAGAAAAATTGATATCAGTAGTGCGTCATGTATCGATATTACTTTTCACTGACTATATTTAGACCGACCAATACCCAAATAGTCACCCACTAAACTATCTATCTGCGAGCGTGTCAGTGCATTTTGCGCATCAAATATTGGCATCGCTTGCTGATTGATTTTGGCAATATCTAGCTGATCTCGTGGCGACCAACTGACAATAAAGATAGCCTGAGCATCATCGATTTGACCATAAGGATCAGCCATTAATTTAAGTAATGGTTGCTGCTGATAAAGCGCGGCAAGCTCATCTTGAGCTTTATCGCTATAGACCAAAGTACGAATATTATAAGACCACAGCAATGCTAGTAATGGATGTATGGCTGAGCCTGCGGTACGTCCCGATCCTGATTTATAACTACCGCCCCAAACCATCACCGTTTTATTATCGATAAAACCATCAAAATATTGCCAAAATTTACGGAATATCAGCTCTTTTTGGTCTTCGTTGATGTGCATGACTGACTGCAACAGTGGCATATCTAAACTGTGCGTTTGGCTAGACTGCTGCAACTTAGCAAGCTCAGTCGGTAGAGTGTTACCGCCAAATCCCCAACCCGCTTGCAGATAACTGCTACCAACGCGCGCGTCTAGCCCCATGATACGACTGACTTGTTTGATATCGACCTGTTGACTGTCCGCCAAGCGTGACATCTCATTCATAAAACTCACTCGCGTCGCCAGCATCGCCATAATACTGCTACGGGCAAACTCTATGGTTGCGATATCAGCGTGATGGGCGGCGCGTGCGTGCTGCATTAAAGGCTGCAGTATATTTAGATGGTGGCTACTGTTGGCGGTTTTTTCACCAAGCAACCACAATGAAGGGTTCAGCATCGAGCTATAAGCATCGCCGTCCTGCAAAAATACAAACGGCACATAGTAGACCCATGCACGCTGCAAACGCTGAGCCAGTGCTGAGACAACGCCTAATTTTTCAATACCGCTCATAAGCACAGGTAGCGACTGCTGATGACTGTGATTGAATGCGGTAATCCAATTGTCTTCTGCCCATGCTGGCTTGACACTGTCCAAAAACAACCAATAAAGCGCAACGTTGCTTGCTTCGCCACGTTCACTGTCCTCATTGCTCTCATTGATATGACGGCTATCACTAAAATTCGCCGTTTCATAGTAATGAATCAACGTGTCGGCGCTATCTGGTAATGCTTGACTGCTAATAACCTGCTGCTGCTCATACATCTGCCATAGCGCTTGCAAATGATGCTCAAAACCATACTGTTTTATTTGCTGCGTCAATAGCTCAACATCTGCATAAAGATGCACGCGCTGACCTAAGCTTGCCAGCACTACCGCACTGGTAATGGCTTCAATACTATGACCAACAAGCACACAAACTGGCTTGCTTCTCATACGTTGCGCTGTAAATGCATGCGTATATTTAGCCGTATTGTCGTTTATAGAATCAGCGCTCATAAGTTACCCTTTTAACTGTATTACGTATCGGCAGCCGTATTAAGACAACTGTCTAATGTGTTGTAGCAGCTGATCCGTAGAAGTATCAAATTGACCCTCGGTTTCTTGCTGCATGGCTTGATGCACGGACTCTGCCATTTGCTTGCCCATCTCGACACCCCACTGATCAAACGGGTTAATATCCCAAATACTGGCCATGACATAGACCTTGTGTTCATAGAGCGCAACCAAAGCCCCTAAGCTATGCGGCGTTAGCTCGTCGATCAGTAGCGTGGTTGACGGCTGATTGCCACGGTAGTATTTATATTTTTCCGCAGCAGACGCTACTTGCACCTCGGACTCTTGGAGCGCTGCATTACCAAAGGCCAATACTCGGCTTTGTGCCAAACAATTGGCTAGCGACAGCTCATGCTGCTGCTGTAATGGCGCGTTTTGCGATTGACCACTATAACGGCGCACACAAGCAATAAAGTCACACGATACCTGCTGTGTACCTTGATGTAGCAACTGATAAAAAGCATGCTGCGCGTTAGAGCCAATCTCGCCCCACAGAATCGGACAAGTATCATAATCAATATGATCACCGTGCTGAGTGACCGACTTACCATTACTCTCCATCTCAAGCTGGGTTAGGTAGCTTGGCAAATAGCTGAGACGACCATCATAAGGCAATACGGTATGAGCATTTACCTGTAAAAAGGTACTGTTCCAAACAGCAAGCAAGCCTAATAATACTGGCAAGTTTTCTGTAAAATCAGCCTGTGCAAAGTGCTCATCCATACTATGCGCACCAGCTAACAACGCTTTAAACCCTGCCATACCGATACGAATGGCAATAGCAAGACCAATCGCCGACCATAAAGAAAATCGACCACCGACCCATTCCCAAAGCTGCAGCTGATGCTCAGGATGAATACCCCAAGCGCTCATTTTTTCACTATTAGCAGATATACCAATAAAGTGGCGACGTAGCACACTGTCTTCTGTACCTGCACGCAGCTTGGCGGTGGCAAGCAGCCATGACAATGCCGTCTTAGCGTTAGACAAGGTATCAATAGTACCGAAGGATTTAGATGAGATAATAAACAAAGTCGTTTCAGGATTTAAGTGCTTCAGCAAGTTATCAAGTTGAGTACCATCCATATTAGAGACGAAATGTACTTCAATCTCAGTATCCGCCCATTCATCGAGCGCCGCAGTCGCCATCAGTGGCCCAAGATCAGAGCCACCAACGCCAATATTCACCACATCAGTAATCGCCTTACCCGAAAACCCGCGCCATGTACCACTACGGACACGCTCGGATAATCTGGCTACTTGCGAAAGACTCTGATGCACATCCGCGACGACATCTTGACCATCAAGTTGTAGCGTTGCTGTTTCTGGGAGACGTAGCGCTGTATGCAAGGCGGCACGCGCTTCACTGGTATTGACCATCGCGCCTTGTAATAGCGCTTTAATACGAGCCGGTAAATCACAGCTAGTAGCAAGACTCAACAAATTAGCTAATACTGTCTCATCGATACACTGCTTGCTATAGTCCATATATAGCGCACCCGCTTGCCTGCTAAAGCGCGTCGCACGCTCATCATCTTGCGCAAACAAGGCTGCCAGTGACCACGGCTGCTTAGCCAGACTTTGCAACTGCTGCCAATATTGAGAGCGGCGAGCACTGCTATAAATCTTATAGTGTTTTATCTCATCCATCAGCTATTCATCTTCTGCTAATTGCTGCTGGGCAAAATAAATAAAAGCCTGCATATATGAGCGCATATCGCCTGCATCATAACTATCGCCGCGCATGGTCGTCACATTGACGCCGTATTCACTGATCAAGGCATCAATAGCATCGGTCAGCTGAATCTCACCACCGACGGAGGCTTTGGTATTTACCAAATAATCAAAGATTTGATTGCTAAACACATAACGACCAACCACTGCTAAGCGTGAAGGTGCATCTGCTAAGCTAGGTTTTTCTACAAAGCCAGCGACTTTAAAGCTAGCATTAACCTCTGTTTTATCATTGATATCGCCCGCATTGCTATACGTTTCATTTAATTGGGCGATACCGTATTTATGCACGTCTTCATCCGCCACTTTATCGACCAATATTTGCGAATGACTGTCTTTAGCAAAAGCATCAATCATAAAAGCTAAGTTATCAGCAGTCATATCACCCGTAAAAGGATCGAGCACCACGTCGGGCAATAATACGGCAAAATCATGCTCACCAATAACGGGGCGCGCCGCGAGTACCGCATGACCCAAACCTAATGGCTTACCTTGACGTATCATCGATACCGTCACATCGTCCGGTAGCCAGTTTAAGCTATCGGCCAGCTCATCTTTACCTTTATGGCGCAGCTGGTTGTCGAGCTCAGCATTGATATCGAAGTAGTTTTCAATCGCGCTCTTTTGTGCATGACCGACCAATACAATATGCTTAATACCAGCAGCAATCGCCTCTTCAACCACATAATGAATAGCGGGACGATTGCCAAGTGGCAACAGCTCCTTTGGCACGGATTTAGACAATGGCAACATACGTGTGCCAAAGCCAGCAACAGGGATGACGGCGTGGGTGATTTTTTTCATAATGTTTAAACTGTCTTAAAGGAAGATTAAAAAAGAATATTTTATAAAATCTAAGTGGCGTTATAGCCGTTCGGATTCATACTCTGCCAACGCCACGTGTCTTGGCACATCTCAGTAATTGATAATTCAGCTTGCCACTTTAACAGATCTTTCGCTTTATCAGCACTGGCATAACAGCTGGCGATATCACCTGCGCGGCGGTCTGCAAACTGATAAGGAATGTCCTGCTCCGACACTTTGGAAAATGCTGCTACTAACTCTAAAACAGAAGTCCCTTTACCCGTACCTAAGTTAATCGGTAAAAATCCTATGGAATCTGTCTTTGCTGTCCTTGTTTGACTTTCTAAATAATTCAGCGCTGCGACATGACCTTGCGCCAAATCAGTGACATGAATAAAGTCACGCACGCCAGTACCATCTATTGTAGGATAATCATTGCCAAAGATACTGAGTTTTTCAAGCTTGCCAACAGCTACTTGTGAGATATAGGGCATTAAGTTATTAGGAATGTCATTCGGATCTTCACCGATTTGTCCTGAAGAATGTGCGCCTACCGGATTAAAATATCTTAAAGGAATAAGGTTCCAGCTAGCATCGGATACCGCTAAGTCTTCTAGAATATGCTCGACCGTCAGTTTACTTTGGCCATAAGGGTTGGTACAAGAACGCGGTGAATTCTCGTCAATAGGCAGCCTTTCAGGGTCACCATAAACAGTCGCAGATGAAGAGAAAACAAGATTCTTAACATCGTACTCTGACATGACTTCTAATAAGGTAATGGTACCACTAACATTATTATCGTAATACTTTAGAGGTTGCGCAACGGATTCACCAACCGCCTTTAATCCTGCAAAGTGAATGACGCCGAAGAACTGATGTGCTGAAAATACTTGTCTAAGTGACTCAGCCCCGCGGATATCGCCTTCGATAAAATCAATCGATTGCCCAATAAGAGTAGAGACACGATTAATCGCTTCACGACTACTATTGGATAAGTTATCGTATACTACTATGTCGTAGCCTGCTGCATGCAATGCGATACAGGTATGAGTACCAATATACCCAGCACCACCTGTGACTAATATTTTTTTATTCATTTACTGACTCATTATTTTTCGAAACTATGGTTTTTCGAAACTATGGTTTTTCGAAGTAGGTATTCGTCTTTACTCGTAAATGCAACTATACTGGTAACGATAGAACATTGCCAACGTAAATGTCCCAATCTTGCACATCTGCTACCAATTTAAGCCAGCCATCATATTATGAAATTTAACGCTTACATTAAGCCACTATTATTAGGCTATTATAAACAGTATCGGCAGCCAAACCAGCGTTTAGCCTTAGTCGTTGGTATGCTGCCATGGCAGGATTTGGTCGGTGGCTGGGTATTAGAGTCGTCACATATCCAAATACAACGGCACTTCAATCAATGCTACTTTGAGCTGTGGTTAAAGCCATTTATCAATCGCGTTAATCCAGTTATTTATATCTGGGGTTATAAAGCACCTGATTATTTTATTGAGTATATACGCGAGCAAGGTCTAGATATCTTCTTTTTAGAAGATGGCTTTATTCGTTCAGGCCCTGATGACGATAGTAGCGCTCCGCCACTCTCTATCGTGATGGACAGTCAAGCGCCCTACTTCGATACCACTCGCCCGAACGATTTGACTGATCTCATCGCTAATTTTGACTTTAATCAAGACGGCTATGATGAGGCGTTGGCACAGGAGATGCTGGACTATTATGTCTCGCATCGGGTGAGTAAATACAATCATCAATCTTATGTCGATGTCGTACCCATATATGGGATGAAGAATAAAAAGCGGGTATTGGTATTAGGACAAGTGCCCCATGATGATTCGTTGAAATATGGTGGTGGTGTCAGCATTACGCTGCTTGATGTGGTTAATAAAGCAATTGAAGAAAATCCTGATGCACAAATTATCGTGAAACCGCATCCAATGACGCTTAATGATCCCTCTATAGTCAGTACGCTCACTGAGTTAGATTGTCTTATACTCACCCAGCCTATTCATATAGTCGATGCATTAGAAACGGTAGACCATGTGTATACGATTACGTCATTAGGAGGGTTTGAGGCATTGTTGAGAAGCAAAAAGGTTACTGTATTGGGGCGACCGTTTTATAGTCAGTTGATAATTAGCAAAAAATCAAATAAAACTCTTGATAGAAGACAGCAGTTTTATTTGATTGCTAGCTATCAGAAAAACCTTAATTATGAAGAGAGGGGCGTCAGAAAATATCTTTAAAAAAAATTTTAATCCTATTCAGTATATTTTTCATACCTGGATCGCTAGATGATTTTGACTCAGTATCAAAGTACCTGAATCTAAAAAGGTAAGGATGATTCTTTTCAGAATAATACCCATCAATAAAATTTAATTTGCCATGCTTATACTGGGCTTCAAAGTCTTTGTAACTTCGATCTATTAGCTCATCAACTAAGTCACCATTGTAACAACACCACCTTTGATACCAGTTTAAATTAACTTCAGGTATTTTATCATCAAGTACATCATTGGTACTGATTAAAAGATTACTATCTGATAAATATACGTTTCCAATACTTTTAGATATCCCAAAGTCTGAAATTGCTGCAGTTTTTTTACCAACAATTAAGGCCTCGAGTAGACTCGTAGAAGTATAGCTTATAACTAAATCTACATTAGGAAGAATATCTTCCATTTCGCCATAAACTATAGAAACTCTACTATCTAAATTTCCACAAAAATCATTCCAAAAATCATGAAAATAGTTTTTTTCGTGTTTAGAGTTTACATGCTCAATACCTTTTCGACCACGAGCCTTCAAAATAATATTACGCTTAGGATATCTTTGACTATAATCTAATAACCACATTCCTAAATGCTCAAGTTGTTTATGATGATCTAAAATACCTGGCTGAAGAATAAACATTACATTAGTTATATTGTGAGCCTTTTCAAATTCCGTATCCCAGTAATCTCTGATAAAACCAGTTCGAAAGAGCTGAGATGACAAGTTCCTATCTTTTAAAATCTTTGAAGCATATTCGTAAAAGTCACTATTGTTTACACAAATGTAATCAGAAATACTTCTACAAAAAACACCTTCGGGGTCAGATACATCTTCTATACCATTAAAACCAGAAATTAAGATAGGACGAATCTCAGATAAAAAATAAACTGCCTGAAATATATCATATATTTTTAAATGCATAGTTCCACCAACCGCTAGTATAACTAAACTAAATTCATCACTTAAGAGCGTACTTAGCTCTTGAAGTGATTGCACATAATATATTTCATCCAAGTAACGATAAATTCTCAAACTATCGATGTTATCATTGGGATTTAACGAAACAAATGTATTAGAGAAGCCATTTACCTTAAGTCTAGCCGCAAAGCCACAGCTCCAAGAAATTCTTGAATCATAATCAGATATAATTAAGGCTTTCATTTTTATCATTTTTGATAACTCTTAACTCTACAAAATATTTCCATAAGATCTTTTACTTCAAGGAGTCAATTAATGGGATGCTGATTAATTACTCTTCCTTATATGTGTTCAATACCCTCTTTAATCGCTTTAGCGAAGGCAAGATGCAAGGAAGTTGCTGTGTCAAAAGACGGCAATAAGCATTTACCTTCTTCTAAAATATCATCAATACACCTTGACGTTATTTCACTCTGCAATGGGATCGAAAACTTGCTTTCCAGCTTGTGCCACTGCCAACCATCATTAGAGAGAGCATAATTAATAACACTATTGTATTCATCAATGAATAACTTTATAGACTCAGATACTATAGTTATTGTCGGTAGTTGAACTTCATCACTAGAAGGCTTTAAAGACGTTATTGAAAAATTTACATCCTCATTGAGACTACCTGAAATAGTCCCAAAGATCTCTTTAAACTTTGAATCCTTTGTCTGAGTAGTATCTCGACCTATCCTATTCCATTCTATCTGAATATCTTTTTGCTCTGTATTAGTAATCCATACAAATAAGTCTAAGAAATCTAACCCCTTACTTCTTAAACCCCAGTTTACTCCAGAAACTTGAAAGGAAATCTTTTTTGACTCCCTAATCTCCTTTAAAAAAATCTTATGAATATCATTCATTCTTTTCGAATGGTTAACCCAAACTTTTACATTCTTATCTTCAATCAGACTTTTTACCTTATCATAAGAAAGGGTATCTTGAAATAAAACTCTTTCTAAAATTAAGTTTTTAACATTTTTAGTATTTAATAACTCTTCAACAATTTGTGATCTAATATTAGCATTCGTTGCAACTATGACTAAATCAAGATTGTTTGACAAGCTTTCACGACTATCTACAAATCGCAAAACTATTTTATCATCACCAACCAGTGCTTTAAATTCTTCCATAGCACTTTGCATGCTAATTCGATTTGGATCAAAGCACTCAATTACAAGATTGTTATTAGATTTTACTAGACCTTGCAAATGCATATTACCTTGATTACCCACACCGATCAAAGCGACTCTGTAAGTCTTTTCATCATCACTTTCTATAGATAGTTTTGAAAAAATAGCAGATGCTAATGCTTGGTGACCTGGTATACTCAAATGGACATTATCGCTTAATATACCCGGATGCCTTTTTAAGTTACTCAATAATTCATTAACATCCAAAAACCTTACAATACTCGATTTTTCAGATACTGCTTTAAATACTGAGTTATAACGCTGATAGTCTTTAACTGAACCAGGAAAATTAATTTCACCAGATTGAGGTGCCGCCATGATACTTATGAAGGTTAATGACTTAACACCCTGTTCTAAAACAAGTTTAACAATAGATTCTACATTTTCTCTAAACTGATTGAATGGTACATTATTAAGATCATCTTGCGACTTAATAATATCCTTTCTATACAATTCAGCAAACTCGTATACTCTTTTTTTGAGGTCAACTGACAAAGAATTTATTGCAGCTGAATGTGTTTCTGAGAAAATATTTTTCTTGTAATCATTATTACCTAATTGAATTACAATATGCTTATTAGCTAAATTACTTCCTATGTTATCCCATTGATCTAAGAGCTTAGAAGTGTTCAGATTACGCTGAGCCCAAGGTAATAGTTTGAAGCCATGGTTATTTTTATTAAACATATATGCGTAAGAGCGTGTCATTCCATAGTTAATATTTCTAGTTTCTAGTGGTCGTGGTAAGATTAATGAATCACCAATAAGTAAAACTTCTTCATTACCAAATACAATGTCAAATTCATCTTTAACTTTTCTTTGAAATACTCTAGCTTCTTTAACATTACGCATTTCTTCCTCGTTGTAATTACCTTTAGCGGTAGGAAGAAGTGTTAATAGACCTCTAATTTCCTTAAATGAAGCAATTGCATTATCTATGTCATAGTTGTCTGCTAGATAGAAAGATTTTTCAATTTGAGCAGAAATTTCTGCTTCTATGGTATTTTTGAGACGCCTTTCCTTGGTAACTTCGTTTACATCTTTAACTATCAGTTTTGATTTTTTTTCATTTGCAGAATCTAATAGCTCTTGGATGACACTCTCTATATCAACTTTCTTGAATAAATAACTAGTATCCACTTGGTTTTGGTTAGTATCAATGCTTTCCATAATTTCATGAAAATCTGCACTACTTTCCAAATAGTAAAACACGTTATCTTTAAGTTCTTGCTTATAGTTGTCAGCCCCCATCGCACTGGTAACTATATTGGTAACTCCAAAATAACTAGCTTCAATTGCTAATGTCGATCCTTCAGAAATTGTAATATCTACATACTTGAACAGCTCACTAAATAAAACTTTATCAATCTCATCACTCAAAATAATTTTATGGTTATTTATAGAAAAATCTTCTGCCTTATATCTTTCTCCTTTTGGATGATGTCGAATTATCCATAAGATATTATCATTTTTTGTTTGCTCTATTATATCTATAAAAGTTTGTGGAATATCAGTTTGATTTTGCATTATTATAAGGATTTTTTTATCATATTTATCAGACTCTAATTCAGCTAAAACACCTCTAGAAAAAGTCGTAGGAAAGGTTTTTATCTTTTCTAACCAAGGATTGCCCATATAAATTGGACGGTGTTTTTTTGAAGGAAAAGAATTAATAATACTTTGATATTCTTTTTCACCCCATACGGCAAAAAAATCTGGGATTTGGCGATAACCTTCAGGTGGCATCTCATCATAATTTGTATAAAGTGGATTCCAACCAACTTGTAACCCATGTTGTATGTCTACTGTTATAATTCCAAGCTCATCTGCTGCTTCAATCATAGGCGCGTTATAATGAAAAGCATAAAAGAAAACAACTTTTGGCTTCACCCTTTTGAAAATTTCTGTATAAAAATCTTTCATATTCATGTCATAATCAAAAATTTCCTTCAGAGATTTAGTATCTAAAGTATTAAGTGAAGGCATGAATTGCTTCATACAACTAAATATTTTCTTATCAAATTCAAGTTTTTCACTATATCCTAGTTTTTCAATAACAGGAGGCAAGATTAGTGTTGCTGGATGTATAAACTCTTTATTCCTAGAAATAGCTGGTGATGCAGACTTAATCAACTCAATCTTTTTTGTAGTGGTAATTTTTGATGCAGCTTCATAAAATGGATCGCAAACTCTATGATATATTCCAGAGTCTAAATGTACTTGCTCACTAGCATTGAGTGCTACCATGAATAGAACATCCGCTCTATCATCGTCTCCCAAATGCTCTACTTCTTTTGCGCCATATTGATCTATAGCTTTTACTCTATAAGCCTGAGAAATTTGAATACGGTGAGAATTATGGATATGAACAGAGGTTATATTTTTATAGTTGTTTTTACCAATGGCTACAAAATTCATATGAATCCATAAGTTATTTCTAAAGTGTGGCCAGATATTTTCTCCATCTAGTTTCAAACTATTAACATCATACTGTTCAGTAAAAACAACAACTTCATCAAAGTAGTCTTTGAACGCTTTTTTCTTATCTATGTGGACATTTTTTTTCGCATTATCTATTATTACAGAAGCACTGCTTAATAAATCCTTAGGTTTATTAAGCAGTGCTTTATTATTTATCGACTTTTCTGGTTGTTTTATAGCAACATTCTTCTGAATTAATTTTTCTGTATCAAT
>NZ_PJBY01000107.1:0-72472 GCF_002836005.1 Psychrobacter sp. Sarcosine-3u-12 | reverse complement strand
TAGTAGGCTTGGGTTTTTTATTGACCTTATTAAAGTAGCTGAATAAAAAGTCCCAGCACAAGGCTGGGACTTTTACGTTTTATGGTACTTTTAGCAGATAGCTAGGCTATTAATCATTAGGCTCAATGATTTTTGGTGGACCTGTCAGTAAACCTTCGTCGCGGAACTCATTGGCTGAGTTATGCTCTGCCGATTCTTCGGTGATGAACCACTGCTGCTGACGATACAAAATCAATCTATCGCGGCTCAATCCCCGCAGTAGTGAATACATCATGATTAATATGACAACGGCAAAGGGAAAGCCTGAGACAATAGAGGCTGCCTGTAGCGCACCCAAACCGCCTGCCGCTAACAATACCGCCGCAATCACACCTTCTGTCCCTGCCCAGAATAAACGCTGAATCTTCGGTGGATTGGTATCGCCGCCTGAAGTCAGCATATCAATGACAAAACTGGCTGAATCTGACGAAGTAACGAACCAAAGAACAATCATCACGACAATCAACAAGTTAAGCGCTGAAGTAAATGGATAAGACTCCATTAGCTTAAAGATGGCACTACCCGTATCTGCTTGCACAGCTTCAACCAGACCAGGACTGGCCATATTAGGATCAATCGCTGCCATCAGCTCCATATGTACCGCTGAACCACCAAAAGCGGTGAACCATAAGAATAAAATGGTAATAGGGATTAATAACACGCCTAGTATGAACTCACGAATGGTACGACCACGCGAGATACGAGCGACGAATACACCGACGAATGGCGACCAGCTAATCCACCATGCCCAATAGAATACTGTCCATGATGACTGCCAGTTTTCTTGACCTTCATAAGACTCTGTCCACAGACCCAAAGGAATCACTTGATGTAAGTAATTACCAATGTTTTCAACGAAGCTGTTAAAAATAAACTGCGTGGGACCTAAGATAATGACAAAGCTTAACAGTACAATTGTGAAGAAAATATTGATGTCACTTAAGCGCTTGATACCTTTATCAAGACCCATCAAGAGCGACATGCCTGCCAACATAGTAATGAACGCAATCAAAATGATCTGTACGGTAATGTTATTCGGAATACCGAATAGCGTCTCAAGACCGGAGTTAATCTGCAGCACCCCAAGACCTAAGGTAGTCACCACGCCAAACATGGTACCGAATACCGCAAGTGTATCAACTGTATGCCCCATAGGACCATAGATTTTTTTACCGATTAACGGATACAGCGTCGAGCGAATCGCTAATGGCAAGCCAACACGGTAGTGAAAATACGCCAAAGCCAAGGCTACAATGCCATAGATTGCCCAGACGTGTAGGCCATAATGCAAGAATGAGATATTCATCGCTTGTTTGGCCGCTGCAATGGTTTCAGCTTCACCCAATGGCGGTGCCATAAAGTGATACAACGGCTCAGCGGTACCCCAATAGAGCAAGCCAATACCGATACCTGCCGAAAACAGCATCCCAATCCAAGAGACTAAATTATACTCTGGCTTCTCTGTTTGGTGCCCAAGCCTGATATCGCCGTATCGGCTAAATATCAAATAAATACTCATGAGCAGAGCTAAGTTGACCACCACAATAAAAAACCAACCAAAGCGCATAGAAACAAAGGCTTTTGCTTGGTTAAATACCAGCTCTGCTTGCTCGTTAAAAAAAGCACCAAAAATAATGAACGCGACGATCAAAATCGCCGAGGTTAAAAACACGGGTTTACTTACCCGTGGAAAAGGGCCCAGACGGCCAACTTTAACGTGATCCATTTAATAATCTCAATTTTTTAGGATGCCAACCTTAACAAGATACTTACGAACTATCAAATTAGGTTAACAACCATTTATTGTTATAAAGCAAAAAATCCTAAGATATCGGTTTATCTTAGGATTTTTTACGGTAAATAATTGATCGTTGCTTGTCTTAAATATTTTTTTAAAGCCTGTTTTAAAAACTTTCTTAAGGACTCAGATAACAGGCTTAATTAAAACAAGCAACAATCAGCATATCATTAATGCCCTAGTCACCCTTTGCAATTTTAGGTGGACCTTTTAGCAAATGCTCATCGACGAACTCATTAGCCGAGTTATGATCAGCAGACTCTTCGGTGATGAAATATTGCTGCGCACGATATAAAATCAAGCGATCGCGACTTAAACCACGCAACAGCGCATACATCATGACAAAGACTACCAGAGCAAACGGCAAACCTGCCACGATAGCGGCGGCTTGTAGCGCACCCAAACCACCAGCTGCTAATAATATTGCAGCAATGACCCCTTCCATCGTCGCCCAAAACAAGCGCTGAATCTTTGGCGGGTTGGTATCGCCGCCTGCCGTCAACATATCGATGACAAAGCTTGCCGAATCAGAAGACGTGACGAACCATAATACAATCATGATAACAATCAGCAAGGTCACAGGTTTTGTCAGTGGATAGTATTCGACCAGTTTAAAGATCGCACTACCGGTATCGGCTTGCACTGCTTCAATCAGTCCAGGACTCAGCATGTCAGGGTTGATCGATGCCAATAGCTCCATATGGATAGCAACACCGCCAAACGTAGTAAACCAGAAGAATAAAATCGTCATTGGGATTAATAAGACTCCCAAGACAAATTCACGAATAGTACGACCACGACTGATACGGGCAATGAATACGCCGACAAAGGGTGCCCAACTTACCCACCACGCCCAGTAAAATATCGTCCAGCCGCTTTGCCAATCGGTATTGCTATAGGCTTCGCCCCACGCCGATAACGTCACAATCGACCCTAGATAATTACCGATATTTTCGATAAAACTGTCGAAGATAAATAGCGTCGGACCCAAAATCACCATAAAGACCAACAGAATACCCGTCAGTCCCATATTAATATCACTTAGACGTTTGATGCCTTTATCAAGACCCAGCATCAAAGAGATACATGCCATGGCAGTCACAAATGCAATAATCGCAAATTGCACGCCCAAACTATTAGGAATACCGAACAAGTTCTCCAGACCAGAATTTATCTGCATCACCCCTAAACCCAAAGAAGTCACTACCCCAAACATCGTACCGAATACTGCTAAAATATCAACGGTATGACCCCAAGGACCATAAATCTTGCGGCCCAATATCGGATACAGCGTCGAGCGAATCGATAATGGCAGACCACGGCGAAAATGAAAGTAAGCCAACGACAATGCCACGATGGTATAAATCGCCCAAGCGTGTAAACCCCAATGTAAAAACGAGATGTTCATCGCTTGTTTGGCCGCTTCTATTGTCTCCGCTTCACCAAGTGGTGGGGCCATAAAGTGATACAACGGCTCAGCCGTACCCCAATAAACCAAACCAATACCGATACCCGCCGAAAACAACATCCCTATCCAAGAGATGAGGCTATATTGCGGACGTTCTGTTTGTTTACCCAAGCGAATATCGCCGTAACGGCTCATGGCTAAATAGATACAAAAAACGAGTGCCACGTTGACCAAAACAATAAATAGCCAACCAAACTTATCGGTAATAAAGCTCTGTAAAAAACTAAAAAGTGCGCCGGCAGCTTCCGTAAAAAAAGCGCCAAAAATAATAAATCCGACAATCAACAACGTCGAGGTTATAAACACAGGTTTACTGACCCGTGGAAACGGACCCAATCGACCTACTTTTACTTCGTCCATGTGCTAATCTCGTTATATAAGGGCTGCTACCTTAACAAAATAACCTTTGATTATCAAATAATTACAAAATATAGCCATCAAGAAACACCCTATTTGCTCTAATGTTTTCCTATTCTTAAACTTATCTAAAAATATGATGTATAGATGGTAACAAGTCAAAATTCTGGTTTAGAGTAAAATAAAAGCCATCTACTCTATTCATTTTCTAAGCTTTAAAACTACAAAAGGTGCTGGATTTATGGTAAAAATCGCAGTACCCTTTATGTAGATTTATGAATTAATTTTAACAGTGCTATCATTCACTCTTTATAGCAATATACTATTTAGGTAGCAATTGCAGTAACTTAGCCGCATCGCCGTCCTCTAATAACCAGACTTGTCCATCCACGTTCAGTACACTACGAATACGCTTCCCCATATCATAGCGGTAACGTTCAGAGGCACTGTTGCTGTCATCAAAACTCACTATGATGAGCGCTTTTGATGACAGGCCGCTGATTAGCGCATTGCCTTGCCATGCTGGAAAATCATTATGAGTCCCGGCTGAATATATACTTAATGAAGAAGGTGAGATGACGGGTGTCCAAGTCACTTTGGGCGCAGTCAAGTCAGGCCGAGTGTCATGGTCAGGAATGTCTGTACCCGAATAATTACGACCGTTAGAGACCAGCGGCCAGCCATAGTTATTGCCTTTTTCGATTAAATTAAACTCATCACCACCTCTTGGCCCCATCTCATTTGCCCACAGCCGACCACTGTCATCAAAGGCCATACCCAGTACGTTACGATGCCCAGTTGTCCAAAACTGTGCCTTAATTTCCTTATTTTCGTTGGCGAATGGATTGTCTGCGGGTACGCTACCGTCAGGGTATAGTCGAATGATTTTGCCCAAGTTGACGCTCATATCTTGCGCTGGCGTTTTTTCTTGCCGCTCACCTGAACTGATATAGAGATAGCGACCATCGGGAGAGAATAGCAAACGGTGACTATAATGCCCCTGCCCTTTTACCTTTGGCGTCTGCTGCCAAATCGGGGTAATAGATTGCAGACTAGGAGCAGCGCTACCTATACCTGAGAGCTTAGCGCTAATCACTTTCGCGCCAAATTTATTGTCATCAGCGCCCGTGCCGCTTTCAATATAACTGAGATATATGACATTACTGGTAGCAAAATCTGATGCTAGAATAATGTCACCTAGACCGCCTTGCCCGCCATACGCAACGGTCGGCACACCGCTTACTTCGGTTTTAGTACCGGTAGCAGTATCGACCATGAAGAGCTCACCGGTCTTTTGGGTAACCAGTAATGTTGGTGGCTCATCATTGGTATTGGGTAGCGCGGTCATCGCCCATGGTTCATTAAAGGTAGCGACAGTCTTAGTGGCAAAGGCAGGTTTTTCAGTGCTCGCTGCCGAATCTTTGGCAGAAGCCTGACCTTCTTTGTACTCTGTCAGATCTGCATCGGTATTGACTGCTGATGGGTTTGAGCACGCAGAGGCGCTAAATAGCAGGGCTGTTATGATTAACGGCAAGATTAATGGCGTGCTAATATATTTTTTATTGGTCATCATCATGATGTCATCTCCCTTAATGTTATATTGGCTTTATTAGGGCTTAAGTGATAGTGCGTGAAAAATAATATCGAACCATCACGCACTGCTGATATCCATTTTTCTTGCTTGCTGTGCCTGCGCGGACAGAGGCGACAAAAAATTGATATCAGCAATACCATCGTATTTTTAGGATATTTTGACTATAGTTATAACATAATCAAAGTATGACAACGGTAAAATGATTATAGAGCGCAAAGTAAAAACCCCTTATCTGCCTATATAAAAAATAGACAAATAAAGGGTTGGTTTTAAAGCATAACCGTCATTTAGCAACAATTATTTAGCGTTTACTATTAGCTCATTCGAAGCTTATCAAAGGTAAGCTTATCATCAGCGCCGACATCGACTTTGATGATATCGCCAGCGACAAAGTCACCAGACAGCAATTTTAATGACAGCGGATTTTCGATCTCTTGCTGGATAGCACGTTTTAGCGGACGCGCACCATACACAGGGTCATAACCCACGGCGACCAGCTTGTTCATCGCATCAGAGGATAGCTCGATGTCCATCTCGCGCTCATGCAAACGCTGACGTAATCGATCCAATTGAATGTCAGCAATACCTGCCATTTGCGACATACCGAGCGGATGGAAAACCACAATCTCATCAATACGGTTGACGAACTCTGGACGGAAATGCTGACCGACAGAATCCATGACCTCCGCTTTGATATCGTCGTAGCTTTCGCCAACCATCTCTTGAATTTTATGCGAGCCTAGGTTACTGGTCATGATAATAACGGTGTTTTTAAAGTCCACCACGCGACCTTGCGAATCGGTCAAACGACCATCATCCAACACTTGTAGCAAGATATTGAACACATCAGGGTGCGCTTTTTCGACTTCATCAAACAATATCACGCTATAGGGCTTACGACGTACCGCTTCGGTCAACGCGCCACCTTCTTCATAGCCAACATAACCTGGAGGCGCACCCACTAAGCGACTGACGCTGTGCTTCTCCATATACTCACTCATATCGATACGAACAATCGCATCTTCAGAGTCGAATAAGAAGTTCGCCAATGATTTGGTCAGCTCGGTTTTACCGACACCAGTAGGCCCAAGGAACAAGAACGAACCAGATGGTCGATTCGGATCCGACAAGCCCGCACGGCTACGACGCACGGCATTGGCGACCGCTTCGACTGCTTCATCTTGACCGATGACGCGCTCGTGGAGTTTCTCTTCCATCGCCAGCATTTTGTCACGCTCGCCTTGCATCATTTTACTGACCGGAATGCCCGTGGCGGCGGCAACCACTTCGGCAATTTCATTATCCGTGACCTTGTTACGTAGTAGTTTTACCCCACTATTTTCACCAGTCTGCTCTTTTTGCTCAGCCAAGTCCGACTCATGAATTCGGCGCTCTAACTGCGGAATGGTCTCATACTGCAGCTTACTCATGGTCTCATAATCGCCCTCGCGGCTGGCTTTATCATAGGCGATACGCGCTTTGTCTAGCTCGTCTTTTAGCTGCTGACTGCCTTTGACCAGCGCTTTTTCTGCTTGCCAAATCTCATTGAGATCGGCGTACTCTTTTTCTAACTCTTCTATTTGTGCATCAAGTACTTTACGCTCGGCTTGCGCGCCAGCGTCTTCTTCATTTTTGAGCACTTCACGCTGCATTTTTAACTGAATCAAACGGCTATCAAGCTTGCCAAGTGACTCAGGCTTGCTGTCCATCTCCATACGCAGACGACTGGCAGCTTCGTCGATTAAATCAATCGCCTTATCCGGCAGCTTGCGGTCAGTAATATAGCGATGGCTCATGCGTGCGGCAGCAATAATCGCACTGTCTTGAATATCGACCCCATGATGCAGCTCGTAACGCTCTTTGAGGCCACGCAAAATCGCAATGGTATCCTCGACCGTTGGCTCATCGACCAATACTTTTTGGAAGCGACGTTCAAGCGCGGCATCTTTTTCGATATACTTGCGATACTCGTCCAAAGTCGTCGCACCGACGCAATGCAGCTCACCACGGGCTAGCGCAGGCTTTAGCATATTACCCGCATCCATCGCACCTTCTGATTTACCCGCGCCAACCATGGTATGTAGCTCATCGATAAATAAGATGACATTGCCTTCTTGCTTGGCCAAATCACTCAATACGCTTTTGAGGCGTTCTTCAAACTCACCACGAAATTTTGCGCCGGCAATAAGCGCACCTAAGTCTAATGACAGTACTTCTTTACGGCGCAACCCTTCTGGTACATCACCATTGATGATTTTTTGTGCTAAGCCTTCGACGATAGCGGTTTTACCCACACCCGGCTCACCGATAAGTACTGGATTATTTTTAGTCCGACGTGACAGTACTTGAATGGTGCGGCGAATCTCTTCGTCACGACCAATGACTGGATCCAGTTTGCCAAGCTCCGCCTGCTCAGTTAAGTTAATCGTATATTTATTCAGCGCGTCACGTTGATCTTCCGCGTTTTGATTGTTCACGGTTTCATCACCACGTAATTGTTCAATCACGGCTTTTAATTTGGCTGCCGTCACGCCAGCGCTTTCAAATATTTTTTTGGTTTCGCCTTGTTCAGCGAGTGCTAATACCACCCATTCAGTGGCAATAAAATCGTCGCCTTCTTTTTGCGCTTGGCGATCGGCCAAATTCAAAATTTTGACCGAATTAGGGTTCAAATTAACGTCACCTGTTGGTTCGCTAATCGTCGCTTGATTATCAAGCGCCTTTGCCACGCCATTTTTTAGCGCAGGAATAGACGCGCCCGCTTGCTGGCAGATAGACAAGTTAGACTCGTCTTGCAGCAACACGGCAAGCAAATGCACAGGATCAATTCCTGTATGGTCGCGCCCTAGCGCCAAACTTTGGGCTTCTTGAATCGCAGATTGCAATTTTTGGGTAAATTTTTCGAACCTCATATTGGTGTCCTTTTATAATTAATAATATTTTATATCTGATAGTAGCTGCGGCTTTTTATAAGTATCAAACAATGCCCAAGCTTTTCGTTGTTATCTATATCAGGTTTGTTGAGTAATATTTCAATATCAATTTAACGGTTATCAACAATCAATAATGGCTTATCAATATCAGCTCCTATCAATAACAAGCCAATAGCAAGCAGTGCGCAGTGCACCTGATTAATATAAACCTTACTTATAACAATGATATGACGATAAGGCATTAATAGGCACATTGATGAGCTATTTCAAGGGAATATAGGAAAGAAAAATAGGTAGTGTTAAGTTTGTGAAAAAGAGAGAAGAATAGTTTAGGAGTGTGAATAAATCGTCGAAAAAAATATGCGGTTATTACAAAATATCTAAAAAGCTAATCAACTCAGCAAGCATTAAGTATACATAAACCTTAAAAGTGGCTTATTCAACAATTTCAATCGCGGTGCCTACTTTCACAGCCGCCATGATTTCATCCATCTCATCATTAGTGACGGCGATGCAGCCATCTGTCCAATCGCGTTGTTGATTGAGCCCGGCTAAATGACCAAAGCCATTCATTTGCCCATGAATCATAATGTCGCCACCTGGATTGACGCCGCGAGACTTAGCCCGTGCTTTATCTGCCGCATTTGGGTAGCTGACATGGATGGAGCGATGGGCTATTGAGTTTTCATTTTTATAATCTAAGGTATAGTAGCCTACTGGTGTGCGCTGATCCCCTTGTTGTTGCTTATGTCCTATCGGGCTGTCACCCAATGCAATGCGATAGGATTTGACCACGATATCTTTGCTTAATAACTTTAAAATGCGCTCAGACTTGTCAACAAAGACCTTATCGACAATGAGCGTGCTAGGAATAGACTGACCTTTATCAACCGCGTTTTTTGCCTGCGAGGAGGTTTTGACATAGCCTATCGCACTGGTACTAATGATGGCAGTCAGACCAAGTCCTATCGCAATAAACAACCAACGAGATTTGGTGCTAAGACTGAAAGAGAAAAATGACATAGGCTTTGGTCCTTATAAGCAATGCTTGATAGCAACGAGTCATAATATATCAAAGCACTATGTCATATTTAATGATCAGGTTTTGTGCAAAAATGATGAATAAGATAACAACGTGTTCTGGCAGTTGTCAAACTAAACCATACGAATGGCACCATCAAGACGAATCACTTCACCATTTAGGTAGGCATTATCAATAATATGGGTCACCAGTTTGGCAAACTCATTCGGTGCTCCTAGGCGCTTAGGATAAGGAACGGCTGATTCTAATTGCGTGCGTGCTTTTTCCGGTAAGCTCTCCATCATTGGGGTGGCAAAGACACCCGGTGCAATCGTCATCACGCGAATGCCATGACGAGTCAGCTCACGAGCTAATGGCAGCATCATACCGACAACGCCAGCTTTAGATGAGGCATAACTGGCTTGCCCGACTTGCCCATCAAAAGCAGCGATAGAAGCAGTATTGATAATGATACCATTGTCCGCGTTCTGCTCACTATCAGGGTTCACATTCGCTGCTACGCGCTTAGCAATACTAGCTGCTACTAAACGTGCAACATTGAACGAGCCCACTTGATTAATCATAACACCGCGACTGAACTGATCGAGATCAGCAGGATTGTTTTCACGATCCAGTAGCTTTTGCACCACGGCAATACCTGCACAGTTAATAGAACCTTGCAGACCACCAAACTCTTTTTCTGCTGTATCTACCGCCACTTGCACCTCATCACCACTGGTCACATCACAACGAACAAAACGCGTATTATCGCCCAGCTCAGCTACTAGCGCTGACCCTACTGTTTCATTCAAATCAGCGATGACGACCTTGCCACCTTGAGCGACGATAGCGCGAACCACGGCTTCACCCAATCCTGATGCACCGCCGGTGACCAAAAAGCTATTTTCTTTAATCTGCATATTATTCCCTTAATAAATTTTTGTTTGATATTGATGTTTAACGTTTTTATAACTGCTCTTTTTATAACTGCTCTGCGCCCCTACTCTGGACCAAGAGGCTTCAATCTGCAGACAGGCTACGCAGCAAAAAGCGCTGAATTTTACCGCTTGGTGTTTTTGGTAGTGCACTCACAAATTCAACTTCCCGCGGATAAGCGTGAGTCGATAAACGTTTGCGTACCAAGTCTTTGATTTGCTGAGCAATCTCTTCAGAGCCCTCGATGCCATCTTTGAGTACCACATAGGACTTAATCGTATGCCCACGCACCTCATCAGGTATACCAACGGCAGCAGACTCCGCGACCGCTGCGTGCTCGAGCACAGTGTTTTCGACATCGGTAGGACCGACCCGATAGCCTGCCGTGATAATGATGTCATCATCACGTCCTGAAAACCAATAGCTGCCGTCACTATGACGCTCGACCACGTCGCCTGTCAAATAGTAATCTTCAAAAAACGCTTGTTTTTCATTCCAACTATAGCCTCGGAAATAAAACGCAGGCGACTGACTGACCACGACTGCCAATTGTCCTTGCTCACCATCGGGCAATACTTGCATATCATCATCGAGCACTACCAGCGTATGCCCCGGTAACGCCATGCCCATCGAGCCGACTGGACATTCATGCGCCAAAGCATGATGCTCGCAGCAGGTCATGCCGGTCTCTGTCTGCCCATATTGATCGCAAACCTGACAGCCCAAATGACTTTCCACCCAACTTACTACTTCAGTATTCAGCGTCTCCCCTGCCGAGTTAGCGCAGCGTAGAGACAAGGCGTTATCGTCATTTGCGGACGATGCATCAAAAACACCACTCGATTTCATCATCCGAAAAGCCGTTGGCGATGACGCTAGATTGGTAATCTTATGGCGCACCATAAAGTCGCGGGTATTGGTCGCATCAAAGCCTGCTTCGTTAAAGTAGGTCGTGACCCCTAATAATAAAGGCCCAGTAATCGCATAATATAGCCCATATGCCCAGCCGGGGTCTGCCATGTTCCAGTAATTATCAGTCTCGCGCAGATCAATCGCATAACGCATATATAGATAAAAAGCAGGCAACGCCGCTAATGGCACACTAACGCCTTTTGACTTGCCCACCGTACCTGAAGTAAACATTTGCAAGAATGGTGCATCCGTATCTAGCAAAACAGCTTCTATCGCTTGCGGCTGCGTCACCCTCATCTCGTGATAATTGTCATCACCCCAAGCGTCGCTATCATGAATACTGCCAATAAGTACCATTGTGGCTTGTTTGGCCAAATCTTCAAACTTGCCACGATTTTCCTGATTGGTAAATACCACCTTGGTATTGGCCTTATCCATACGGTACTTAATCGAATCGTAACCAAAAGCGGTAAATAGCGGCTGGTACACTGCCCCAATGCGCCATGTCGCTAATACAACCGTTAGTAATTCAGGCGTGCGCGGTAGCATGGTGGCGACTTGGTCACCGGCTTTTACACCATAGGACAATAATAAATTGGCAACTTGCGCACTCGCTTCATCCAACTCGCCAAAGCTCATGCGCGTTATGTTACCGCTAGTATCTTCATGGACTAAGGCCGTATTGTCCGCGCGACCGTCACGCACATGGCGACCACAGCAAGCCATGTAAGCATTTAATCGATCATCCAAATGCGCGCCAAATATTTCCTCTAACAACGCATTCATCTCGAAGTTATTATAATAATCACTATAATTGATGGGTGTTTTAGAAGTATCCGCTGTAGCGTGCGCGGTTTGTGTAGATGAGGTATTCATGGGCTAATCCTTTAGCGGTGGAGATCGAGCTGAAAACATCAATTGCTATCACAACAGTCGATATCCTATAGACTGTGTTACTTGATAAAATTGGGCGTTAATCATTAGGGTCTGTTAAAAAAGCACGTTAACATCTAATTCAATACATAACGTATCATTTATAAATATCTGAGTCCAGATAATTATCTTACTATTAGCAGTTGTTAGACTGCTATATATTCTTCTAATGTGCTTACTTTATAAAGCAACTATTCCCGAGGCCTTTATTTTATAAGCCTCTTATTTTCTAACGCAGTTACTCTAGTGCGCTTAGTCAAGTACGCTTAATCGAATGTACTCAAAAAGCCCAGCAGTGCTTTTTCTTCACAGCTTTGATACTTTCGAGTGCGTCCACGGCGCGCTTGTTTATAGGGCTCAAAAAATTGACCTGCCAAAAACCGTTCAATAATAACAGGGTGAATATAGGATGCTCGGCACACGCTTGGGGTATTGCCAAGCTCATCTGCCACTTCTTTAACCATATCAGTGACCAACTGTTGGCGCGTCCGACTGTCCGGCTCGCTAGTCAATATCTCTTTGCCACTGGCGGCTTCAAGCTCGTCATACAGATGACTGGCAGCCAATACACTGGCCATCCAAGTACGAAAATCCTTGGCACTATACAGATTGCCACTATATAAATGATCGCTTTTATTATTGCTGGCATCAGTGCAAAGGTGCTTACGCAAATAATCATTGATATCGGCACTATCGACGACTTGCTTATGACCATTATCATCTAAGTATTTAAAAATTTGATAACCGGGCAGCTCAGAACACGCTTGTACAATCTCAATCAAACGCTCATCCTGCAATTCGATATGATGGGCTTTGGCACTTTTTCCGACGAAATCGAATGCCAAGCCATCGTCTATCTCGCTCACATGTTTGCTACGCAATGTACTGAGACCGTAGCTTTTATTCATCTTCGCATAGCGGCTATTACCGATTCGAATTAACGTCGTCTCAAGCAATTTAACCACGGCAGCCAGTACATTGGCGCGTGATAGCGGCGCTGCTTCTAAGTCTTCTTCGACTTGCGCACGTAGGTTTGGCAATGCCTCCGCAAAACCTATCATCGCATCGAACTTGGCTTGGTCACGTACCGTATCCCACTCAGGATGATATAAGTATTGCTTGCGCGCTTTGCCATCACGACCGGTCGACTGCAGATGACCCTTATCATCTTGGCATATCCATACCTCTGACCACATCGGTGGAATGACCAAGGCATCAAAACGCTGGCGCAAAGCCTTGTCTTTCACCGTCTTGCCAGTAGCATCTCGGTAAGTAAAACCGCGACCCCAACGCTGACGACTATAACCCGGTTCATTATCACTGACGTAGCGCAAATTCGCCCGACGTGCTAAATGCTCATAATCGTGACGAATATCCTCTGAGGTCGTTTGTGCAGCTGCTTTGGTCATAAATAATACACTTTTAAATAATAGTGGTTTTAGCATAATTAACTATGAGAATTTTTGCTGTTTACTTGCCACGGATAAAGTGTAATCGCTATGTAAAAATGCTGTATAGAAGGGTTATCAATTATGATTGATTGCGTCATAATTGAACGTCTGTCCATTAATAAAATCAAGTGAACACCCATGAAAAATATTTCGATAAAAATAATCCCATTGTCTAAAGCTGATTACGATGCTTGGTTAAAATTGTGGCAAAGTTATTTAATTTTTTATGAAACTCGTCTGCCACCAAGTACCACAGAAAAGACTTGGCGCAACCTGCTTGATAGCAATATGCCAATTTATAGCTTTGGGGCATGGGTCGATGAAACGCTGGTAGGTATCACGCATGTCGTGCTACATCCCAATACATGGAATACCACCGAATGCTGTTACTTAGAGGATCTGTATGTTAGTGAGTCTGCCCGCGGGCAAGGCATAGGACGCGCACTGATTGAACAGGTTTATGACTTTGCTGATAAGCAACATTGCAACCGTGTCTATTGGACCACGCAAGAAGGCAACACCACAGCACGCAAACTCTATGATGCCATCGCCACTCAAACAGACATGATGCAATATCGTAAAGACCTATAACTTTGATTGGCTGCATGTTGCCAGTCTACTATCTTTAAATTTATCCAGAATAATACGCACAAAAAAACGCCAAGCGTTAAACACTTGGCGTTAATTATTATATTACTACTTTAAAATCGCTTATTTACCATATACACATAAATAAGCAGTTTCCACTTCAACTTTAACATTGAATTTCTGATTGGCTTCAACGGTAAACTGCTCGCCCGCATTAAAGGTTTGCCACTCAGTGCTTTCTGGTAGCTTAACTGTCAATGCACCACTCACCACACTCATGGTTTCAAATTCGCTAGTACCGAATTCATACTCGCCAATTTCCATCACGCCAACGGTAGCGGGCTTGGTCACGGTTTGAAAAGCAATAGAAGTGACTTTATCATCAAAATAATTATTAACGCTTGGCATAATTTTCCTTAATAAGGTTTTAGGTAATATTTGAAAGTTTTTTTACAATCCCGCTTTTAGGCTCGCTTCGATAAATTGATCAAGGTCGCCATCTAGCACTGCACCGGTGTTAAAGGTTTCAACGCCAGTACGCAAGTCTTTAATACGTGAGTCATCCAGCACATATGAGCGAATTTGACTGCCCCAACCGACGTCAGATTTACCATCTTCGACCGCTTGTTGCGACTCCATACGTTTTTGCATCTCAAGCTCATAAAGCTTGGCACGTAGCATCTTCATCGCCGTCGCTTTGTTGCCATGTTGGCTACGCTCGTTCTGACAAGTCACCACCACACCACTCGGCTCATGAGTAATACGCACCGCAGAGTCAGTGGTGTTCACGTGCTGACCACCCGCGCCTGATGAACGGTAAGTATCGATACGCAAATCAGCTGGGTTGATATCAATCTCAACGTTATCATCAATTTCAGGCGAGACAAAAACAGCGGCAAATGAGGTATGGCGACCGTTGTTACTATCAAATGGTGATTTACGCACTAAGCGATGCACGCCAATTTCGGTCCGTAACCAACCAAAGGCATAATCGCCTTTAATCTCAATCGTGGCTGATTTAATCCCAGCAACGCTACCAGAAGATACTTCAATCACATCAACTTTAAAGCCATGCGCCTCTGCCCAGCGCGTATACATGCGCAGTAGCATCTCGGCCCAATCTTGCGCTTCCGTGCCGCCACTACCCGATTGAATATCCAAGTAGCAGTTGTTTGGATCCATCTCACCACTAAACATGCGACGGAACTCTAAGTCCGCAACGCGCTTCTCCGCATCGTCAAGCTCGGCTTGTACATCAGCAAGTAACGACTCGTCTTCTGCTTCTACCGCCAGCTCCAGCATGGCAGATGCATCTTCTAAGGTGGTCTCAAGCGAGACCACGACATCGATGACGCCATCAAGCTGGCTTTTCTCTTTATTAATCTTGGTTGCACGCTCTGGATCATTCCATAGCTCGGGGTTTTCTAATTCTAAATTGACTTCTTCTAAGCGTTCTTGCTTACCATCGAAGTCAAAGATACCTCCGCAAGTCCTGTCCACGCTCAGATAGATCTTTGATTTGTTCTTGATACGGATTGATTTCCATAAGTATTCCTGTCTTTTTAAATAGATATCTCATTGATATGGCGCTATTTTAAATGAGATTGACGATAAATAGTTGACTAATTATCAATGCCTTTATATTAAATAATCATAGACCAGCTAAATTGACCAATCCTCTACTGCCCAGCGATGGGCTAACGCATGCGCATGCAACGCGTCATCAGGGGACACGCAAATAGCCACATCCGCCCATTCAAGCAAAGGAATATCATTTTTGGAATCTGAATAGGCATAGGTTTTATCAAATTTTATGCCAGCCAGTTGCTTTTTATTCAGCCACTTATCGAGATGGTATATCTTGCCTGCCTGAAAGTTTGGTTTGTCCATCAGCTTACCAGTATAGCGCTGATCTTTGATTTCCAAAGGCGTAGCCAAGACATTGGCATCTTCAATACCAAAACGTTTAGCGATAGCCGACACTACAAAGTCATTGGTCGCCGAAATAATCACCACATCATGACCTTTTTCGACATGATGACAGAGCGCCTCCATCGCTTTTGGACGAATATGAGGCTCGATTTCAGTCTTAATATAATCTTCTCGCAACTCATGCAGTCTATCCATCGGCAAGCTAGTCAAAAACTGGGCGACGAATTCATTATATTCGGTCGCATCAAGCGTGCCTTCGATGTACTGTTCGTAAAATGCTTGATTGGCTGTACGATATTCAGCTTCATCAACGAGGTTATGCTTGACGATATATTCGCCCCATAGGTAGTCGCTATCGACATCGAGCAAGGTATGATCTAGATCGAATAACGCCAATTCTTTTCCATCAGTGTGTGCTTGAGTTGCCTGCATAATTGGAGCCTTATGATTTTTTAAGGGAATGATTTTTTGAATGAAAAATATTTTAGAGAAAATATTGGATATAAAATGTGCTGATAATTCTCTATAAGCCTACTGTTCACCGAACAAAATTATGCTAACTTGTTTACTTTAAAATCTCATTAGCTTATCTTTAGCTTGCTTGATAATAACAATAGAGAACCTTATGAAAGCGCCTGATGATAAAACTGCTTTGTTTAATCGACCGCGACGCCCTGCCCGCTCCATCAGAGAAATTAGGCGACGGCAGTTAGGCAAAAGCTATCAATCGCCTTTAGAGCGTCTGCTTTATGCGCTGTTAAATGGCTTGATGTATGGCTTTGGCGGCTTACTTATCGACCTTGCGATTGTTGTCATTCGCTCACTTGCTGGCATGGGCAATGGCGAGATATTCTGGTTATTTACGCCGTTTATGTTGGTTTTGGGTGCTTTAATAGGCTTTATCGTTGGCAAAAGCGCCGGTGCCGAGAGCGTCAATGCTTTGCATAATGATGAAACTGGCAACAACAATGCTTATCTTAACGACTACTCGATACGCCATGACGTTTTTCGTGGAATAATCATCGGTATTATCATTTTTGCCGTTATTTGGCTTATCATGATGCTAATGGCATAAATAACATAAAAGCTTCTGCCCCAAAATTATTTGCTCAAAAAACGTTTCAATAAAGGATGAGAAATCAATAACGCTCAATCTGCTTATCACTTATAAAACGATTATCTAAAGATAAATCAATGCTCACTTTTATATTGATTAATCAGGCATGGCTATTTCTTTTAAGCCAGTCTTAAATGTCTGACAACGCTCGCTATAATGCAGCGCAGACCACTTCATCATGGCAGCTTGCTCATCGGTCAAGGTTTTGACTACTTTTGCAGGTGCGCCCATTACCAGAGAATTATCTGGAATCTCTTTGCCTTCAGTGACCAACGCTTTGGCACCAATGATACAATTTTTACCAATTTTGGCATTATTTAAAATAACTGCACCGATGCCAATGAGACTATTATCACCGACTTCGCAGCCATGCAGCATCGCTAAATGACCAATGGTGACATGATCGCCGATCTTTACTTCGATGCCTGCATCGGTATGAATGACGCTGTTTTCTTGCACATTACTATAATCACCGATATGAATGCGCTCATTGTCCCCGCGAATCACCGCCCCAAACCAAACACTGGCTTGATGACCCAAATATACATCGCCGATGACACGTGCGGTATCTGCCACCCAACCGTTAAATGGAACGGCAAACTCAGGCACTTTGTCTAAATATTGGTAAATCATAACGGGTCCTTGTTACATTGGGTATTTTAATAATTATATTCGGTTCAAAGCTATATTTATAACAGCGCCGTCCATTGTGGCAAAGCTACCTGTGAAAATCTAGCTCTTTTAGTATTAGATTTATGGTTATATCAGTCACGAAAATTCATTTTTATAACTTAGGCTATTTTATATATAGTTAGAATATCCTAGAAACGCGACGGTATTGCTGATATCGATTTTTTGTAGCCTCTGTCTGCGTAGGCACAGCAAGCAAGAAAAATGGATATCAGCAGTGCATGATTTATCGATATTACTTAGGCCATTTTATATGGCTCTTATTTTAGGCAATCATGTTCTTTAAAGACGACCATACATATGCATGTCACGCAAATTTTAAACAAAGCCCAAGTATACAGATATCGGCTTTTAGCTAAGTTAATATCGGCTATTTACTACGATCAGCAAAGCCACAGTCATCAACCTTGAGAATCGGCTGGCTATCTTAGCGGATATTGTATATAATGCGCAAAATCTGTGCCTAAGCGAGCGGACATGATGCAAGTTACCTATTCACTACCTAGTGAGTTTTGTAGTTTCCATCGATAATGTCTTCTCGCTTTTTTGTGGAAAAATTTTGGCTTTAGTCCTTTTTTGTTATAGCTTTAAGAGCAGCTATAACCCTATAAATAGTGATTATAAGTCAATATTTTCACCCACAAATCATGATGGCACTCACCAATAACAGCGGAGGCAACCCTTGAATTCATCGGCAGAAATACAAGCAATTTTGGCACTAGCAGACGGTACGATCTTTCGCGGTGTGAGTATCGGCAGTCTTGGTCATCGTGTCGGTGAAGTGGTCTTTAATACAGCCATGACAGGGTATCAAGAAATCCTGACCGACCCAAGCTACGCGCGCCAGCTCGTCACCCTCACCTATCCGCACATTGGTAATACTGGTACCAATGCTGAAGATACGGAGTCTGGTAATGGACACCAAGTATGGGCAGAAGGCCTGATCATTCGTGATGCAACGCTGGTTACCTCAAACTTCCGTAACTCTGAATCGTTGAGTGATTATCTACAGAGCCATGATACGGTCGCTATTGCTGATATAGATACCCGTCAGTTGACCCGCCTACTACGTGATAAAGGCGCTCAAAACGGTTGTATCATGACCGCATCTAACGGCGACACGATTAGCAGCGAAGACGAACAGCAAGCCATCAAACTGGCGCAAGAGTTCGCTGGTCTTGAAGGTATGGATTTAGCAAAAGAATGCTGTACGCCGACGACGTTTGAGTGGACCGCTGGTAGCTGGGATTTATCAGATACCTTGCTTAATCGTGATGTAGCTGGTAGCCATGATAGCGGTACGGGCGGCTTCTTTAAGCATTTGGGCACGCACGTTGAAGCAAAATATAATGTTATCGCTTATGACTTTGGTACCAAAACCAATATCTTACGTATGCTAGTCGACCGTGGTTGTCACGTCACCGTTGTACCAGCACAAACGCCTATCGCTGACGTGCTAGCGATGAATCCAGACGGTATCTTCTTATCAAACGGTCCTGGTGACCCTGCTGCTTGTGATTATGCCATCGATGCGGTACGTCACATCATTGAAGAAACGGAAATTCCAACTTTTGGTATCTGCTTAGGTCATCAGCTGATTGGTCTAGCCAGCGGTGCAAATACTATTAAAATGAAAACCGGTCATCACGGTGCCAACCATCCAGTTCAAGACTTGGCTACTGGTACGGTGATGATTACCAGTCAAAACCACGGTTTTGCGGTTGACGAAGACACCTTGCCTGCCAATGTTAAATCGACTCATCGCTCATTATTCGATGGTACTAACCAAGGGATTGAGCTGACTAATAAGCCGGTCTTTAGCTTCCAAGGTCACCCAGAAGCCAGCCCTGGCCCGCATGATGCTGCGCCATTGTTTGATAAGTTTGCAGAGATGATGGCAGCAGCGAAAGCGTAAGTTATCAATAATTAGCTGTAAGTAAATAAAAATTATTAAGAAGCATAAAGCTTGAATCACTAACGGTGGTTCAAGCTGCAGCATACCAAATACGATAAGCGTTATTGAACATATCGTTAAAATATAGATTACTCAAAATATCACCCAAACGAAGGTAGCCCTAACTATGCCAAAACGTACCGACATAAAAAGCATTCTTATCATTGGCGCAGGCCCTATCGTCATCGGTCAAGCGTGTGAGTTTGACTATTCAGGCGCGCAGGCGTGTAAAGCGCTAAAAGAAGAAGGCTACCGCGTCATTTTGGTCAACTCAAACCCTGCGACCATCATGACCGACCCTGTCATGGCTGATGCAACTTATATCGAGCCGATTACTTGGCAGACGGTTGAGCAAATCATTGCTAAAGAACGTCCTGATGCTATCTTGCCAACGATGGGCGGACAGACTGCACTAAACTGTGCCTTAGAGCTAGACAAGCATGGCGTATTGACCAAATACAACTGCGAGCTGATTGGCGCGACCAAAGACTCAATCGAGATGGCAGAAGACCGCAACTTGTTTGATAAAGCCATGAAGCGCATCGGCCTTGAGTGCCCACGTGCTGAAACGGCTGAGACCATGGAAGAAGCCTTTGCAACCCAAGAAAAAATGGGCTATCCATGTATCATTCGTCCCTCATTTACCATGGGCGGTTCAGGCGGCGGTATCGCTTATAACCGTGATGAATTTATCGAAATCTGTGAGCGCGGCTTTGACTTGTCGCCAAACCATCAATTACTGATCGATGAATCATTAATTGGTTGGAAAGAATATGAGATGGAAGTGGTTCGTGACAAAAACGACAACTGCATCATCATTTGTGCAATTGAGAACTTTGATCCAATGGGCGTGCATACCGGCGACTCAATCACCGTAGCTCCAGCACAAACGCTGACCGACAAAGAATACCAAATCATGCGTAATGCTTCATTAGCAGTACTGCGTGAGATTGGTGTGGAAACGGGCGGCTCAAACGTGCAGTTCGGTATCAACCCTGATACTGGTCGCATGGTTGTCATCGAGATGAACCCACGCGTATCACGCTCATCAGCATTGGCATCAAAAGCCACTGGTTTCCCGATTGCCAAAATCGCAGCAAAACTAGCCATTGGTTATACGCTTGATGAACTACAAAATGACATCACGGGTGGCAAAACGCCAGCAAGCTTTGAGCCAGCGCTTGATTACGTCGTCACTAAGATACCTCGTTTTAACTTCGAAAAGTTCCCGCAAGCCGATAGTGTTTTATCAACGCAAATGAAGTCAGTCGGTGAAGTCATGGCGATTGGTCGTAACTTCCAAGAGTCGATGCAAAAAGCGTTACGCGGTATGGAAACTGGCAATGATGGTTTTGATGAGCAAATTGACTTATCAAAAGTAAGCGCCGAAAAAGCGCGTAGCGAAATCATCAACCGCCTAACCATTCCAACACCTGAGCGTATCTACTACGTTGCTGATGCCTTCCGCGTCGGTATGAGTGTCGATGAAGTGTTTAACTTTACCAAGATTGACCCATGGTTCTTGGTACAAATCGAAGATATCGTGAAAACTGAAGCTCAAGTCAAAGCGTTAGGTTTTGGTGGTTTAACTGAGAAGAATTTACGCAGCTTTAAACGTAAAGGTTTATCAGATTTACGTTTAGCAAAACTCCTTGGTGTCTCACAAAAGCAACTCCGTAAAAAGCGTTGGGACTTAAACGTCTATCCAGTCTATAAGCGCGTCGATACCTGTGCCGCAGAATTTGCCACCAGCACCGCTTATATGTACTCAACCTACGATAGCGAATGTGAAGCCAACCCAACGAATAACAAGAAAATCATGGTTATCGGTGGCGGTCCTAACCGTATCGGTCAAGGTATCGAGTTTGACTATTGCTGTGTACACGCAGCCCTTGCGATGCGCGAAGACGGCTACGAGACCATCATGGTCAACTGTAACCCTGAAACGGTTTCAACCGATTATGACACCTCTGATCGTCTATACTTTGAGCCAATCACGTTAGAGGACGTACTAGAAATCGTCCGTATCGAAAACCCTGATGGCGTGATCGTACAATTCGGTGGTCAAACACCGTTGAAACTGGCTCGCTCTCTTGAAGCCGCTGGTGTAAAAATCATTGGTACTAGCCCAGATGCGATTGACCGCGCAGAAGACCGCGAACGCTTCCAGCATATGATTCAGCAATTGAACCTTATTCAACCAACCAATGCTTTAGCGACGAGCTTAGAAGACGGCTTAGTTAAAGCAAAAGACGTTGGTTATCCGTTGGTAGTACGCCCATCATATGTACTTGGTGGTCGCGCGATGGAAATTGTCTATAACGAAGACGAGCTAAGACACTACTTGCGTACGGCGGTACAAGCATCGAACGAAGCGCCCGTACTATTAGACCGCTTCTTAGACGATGCGATCGAAGTCGATGTCGATTGTGTTAGCGACGGTACAGACGTCGTGATTGGCGGTATCATGCAGCATATCGAACAAGCAGGCGTGCACTCTGGCGACTCAGCCTGTTCATTGCCACCTTACTCATTGTCTGATGAGCTGTGCGATGTGATGCGCGCGCAAACGGTCGCCATGGCAAAAGAGCTTGGTGTTGTCGGCTTAATGAACGTCCAGTTTGCCGTAAAAGGTAAAACGATTTATATCTTAGAAGTGAACCCTCGTGCTGCCCGTACCGTGCCGTTTGTCTCTAAATGCATCGGTACTTCTTTAGCGCAAATCGCGGCGCGCTGTATGGCTGGCACCTCATTGAAAGACCAAGGCTTTACCACTGAAATCGTTCCAGCATTTTTCGCGGTCAAAGAAGCGGTATTCCCGTTTGCGAAGTTCCCTGGCGTTGACCCAATCTTGAGCCCTGAGATGAAATCAACGGGTGAAGTGATGGGCGTTGGTAAAACCTTTGGCGAAGCATTTTATAAAGCCATTATCGGTAGTAATGAGCGTCTGCCAGGTCTACCGACCGAAGGCGAAACCAAAACTGTCTTTATCTCAGTACGTGATAGTGACAAAGCACAAATCGCCCCTATCGCTCGCCAGCTTGTTGACTTTGGTTTTAACATTGTATCAACCACTGGTACGCAAAAAATATTGAGCGACGCCGGTATTGAGTGCAAGCAAATCAATAAAGTTACCGAAGGTCGCCCGCATATCGTCGATGCCTTGAAAAATGGTAAAATCGACCTTATTATCAATACCACTGAAGGCAAACAGGCACAAGAGGATTCATTCTCTATCCGCCGTAGTGCCCTGCAAGGTAAAGTGTTTTATGTGACGACTTTAGGGGCGGCAGACGCGGTTTGTAAATCTTATGGCATTGACCTACCGTTTGAGGTCTATAAGCTACAAGATTTGCACGAACAAGCAAAGACTATTGACGTGGCTGAATAATTTCAGTAGATTAAGCATAACCGTTAGGCTTAATCAAAGGCCTATTCGAGACTGATTAATTATTTTGACACGACAGCAGTGCTTAAAAACGATACCTTTAACAGGGTAGACTCAAAAAGCAACATGACAGACCCAAAAAGCATAGTGGCTAAACTGCGACTATGCTTTTTATTACGTAAGCTTAAATACGTATAGGTTTAAAATTAATGATTTATAAGTGACAACCAATTTACTTGTTAAGCACGCTTAACATCAGCCTTTTATATTTCAAACCCATTACATTATAATAATAACGCCAACACCATCTCACTATTCACCAAGAGTAGGAGGTGGTGTGGTGTTATTGGTTTAAGGAAAAAATATGCAACGTTATCCCATGACTCCGCAAGGACACGCGGCTTTAGAAGCCGAACTAAAACAGTTAAAAAGTATCGACCGTCCCCGCATCACTGCCTCTATTGCTGAAGCCCGCGAACACGGTGATCTAAAAGAAAATGCTGAATATCATGCCGCACGCGAGCAGCAAGGATTTTGCGAAGCGCGTATTCGTGATATCGAAGCCAAGCTTGGCGGCGCGCAAGTGATTGACCCTGCAACATTGCCTAAGGAAGGCCGTGTGGTATTCGGCGTGAGCGTCGTTATCGAAAACATGGATACCGGAGAAGAAAAACAATACAAAATCGTTGGTGATGACGAAGCAGACTTTAAAGCGGGTAAAATCTCAGTCAATTCACCGATCGCACGTGGTTTGATTGGTAAGTCTGAAGGCGATGAAGCACGTATTGAAACGCCAAAAGGCGTGGTCGAATACGAAGTGATGAAAGTTATTTACGACTAATATGACAGACTTTTCTGCGCGTTTTTATAAAAAATAAGTGTTATAAAAGCATTTCTCTATAACAGTTACACAATGTCACTTTTATAGTCAATTTGTTTTGACGCATAATCGTTAAAGACTAAAGCGCGAAGCACAGTTTTTATGTACTTCGACTAAAAATAATGACGGCGCGATAGTTACACTTAACTGTCATCAATACTCAATACCCTCGTTATTTGGCATGCCTTACCGTGTCATTTAACGGGGGTTTTGCTTGTTTAGGCATTATTTTTTGCTGCTTTTTATTTTCTGCAACTGCCACATTTACTGTTATTTTTGAGGAGTCTATTATGACCACGAAATTTTGTACACCAACAGCAATAACCCCTACCGTATCGGCACTACTAGCAGGCATAGTACTTGCTGCATCTTCAGCCCATGCCGCACCTGAAATCGCTATTAGCTCATCTGCTGGCGGTAGCACCACTGTGGTCGAGCAATACTCTGATGGCAAAACAGCCACTATTACTGCCACACCGAACGGTATCACGATGCAAGATGGTATGCCTTATGCGGTGACTCAAGTAACGACTGTGCCACGCTACGTGGTCCGTCAAGCTGGTAGTAACGGTATAAACAATACAATCGTTACTCAAGGTAGCACCACGGTTACGAGCGTACCTGTGACTAACCAAGTCACCAATCAAACCAGCAAGGTTGATGTCATAGCCGTGCCGACGACTAGCGTGACGCAAGTATCGCCTGTGACGACGGCTACCCAATTGCCAGTCATCAATACGCCAACGACAACCGTAGTAACGAACCAACCTGCAACGACGCAAATAGTATCTACGTCTTTAGATACCTTGCAGCTAACCCCGACCTTTAGCACGCCTGATGTGGTGAATGCACAAACCAAAGTGATGAAAATATTAAAAAACAAAGATGGTCGTGAAATGGCCGTACCAGCCAATCATATCGCCCCCGGTGACGTCATCGAATACCACACTACTTATACCAACACCACGGCACAACCCGTCACTGACATCAATGCGATGGTGTCATTACCAAATGGCGTGCAGCTAGTGTCATTAAACAGCCCACTCCCAACGCTTGCGACAACAGGCGGCGACAGTTATCAGGCTATCCAACAAGTTGGCAATACTGTAGTCATCACGGAAAATTACTCTGGACTCAAATGGAACTTGGTAGATCTTCCTGCTAACGCACCGCAAACGGTTGTTATACGTGCGAAGGTTCAGTAAAAATTAGATTTGAAAGTTTATATTTGAAAATATTGTTATTTAATAAATCTTAAAATTAGTAAAAGGTCTTGCCGGCTAATTTCTTAGTCAGCAAGACCTTTTTGATGAGTGTACCTTATTCCTTAACAACCAACCTTTTGCTATAGTGCTATTAACTCAAAACAAATATCCGGTCATTATTTCCATGTATAAATTTACTCCTCTCTATTCATTGGTTTTTATTATTTATAGCTGTATTTTGAGTTCTATATCTTGGGCTGAAGCTGCCGAACCAAAATTTGACGCTAGCTTTTATATGTCGAAAATTTGTACTGCCTATATGAGTAAAGACGGTCATGAATATTGCGATGATGGTTATATCCTTAAAAGCGAAACGTTAAATAATGGCGAAGTAATAGAAACTGTGCTTATGGATGGAATAGGTCATTACGGCTGGAACCATATTTCGCTTAAAAAAATCGATAAAGATACTTATCATGTCTATATCGGCTGTGGCAATCCGTGCGGTGCTAACATGCTATTTGGTCGTGGCAGCAAGGAGCAATACTTTGGCCGTTCTTTCACCTTTGACCTAAACAGTCGATGTAGCGTTAGATATAATAATGATAAACAATTATGGACGGCTAGCCGATTTTTTTCAGATAAAGAAATCGATTTTCCTTCGACCTATGACCCTGACGCTTTTGCAGCTTACCCCAAGTACAACGTCGAGTTTGATAAAAAAGGACGTCTCATTGTCAAAGAATACTTCTCAGAAGAAGTGGTTCAAACCTTGCCTAATCCCTGCACCTTTAATTAAAAATCTCATAAATAGCACGACAACAGTTGTCGCATGAAATCAATATTTCTTCAATAATTACAGTGACTTACAAGACAGTTTGCTAAAATAATAGCCAATAAATGAATTGGTAATCTTATGGCCACCATCAATTATGAACGACTACAAGGCAAGCTCAATATTTTAGCGGATGCTGCTAAATATGATGTTTCTTGCTCATCCTCCGCTGGTACGCGCAAAAACCAAGGCGGTGGTCTGGGCGATGCTTCTGCAACTGGTATTTGTCACAGCTATACTGAAGATGGTCGCTGCGTCAGCCTGCTTAAAATCCTCTTAACCAATCACTGTATTTACGACTGTGCTTATTGCACCTCACGTAAAAGTAATGACACCCCGCGCGCGGCTTTTAGCGTCGAGGAAGTCGTTGATTTAACCATGCAGTTTTATCGTCGTAACTATATCGAAGGGCTGTTTCTGAGCTCAGGTATTTTTAAAAGTGGCGATTATACGATGGAGCGCTTGGTTGAGGTCGCTAAGATATTACGTACCCGTGAGCGTTTTAATGGCTATATCCATTTAAAGACCATTCCCGGTGCATCAAAAGAGCTGCTATTAGAAGCTGGTCTTTATGCTGACCGCTTAAGCGTTAATATCGAGATTCCGACCAAATCTGGCTTGGCTTTACTCGCACCAGAGAAGTCGCATGATGAATTAAAAGCACCGATGGAAACGGTCAAAGAAGAAATTATTACTATTCGTGAGAGCCGTAAAACCCATAAGAAAGCGCCGAAATTTGTGCCTGCAGGTCAGACCAGTCAGATGATTGTTGGCGCGAGTAACGAGACTGACTTGCAAGTAATTCAGCTATCTAGTCATTTTTATAAACAGTATGATCTTAAGCGCGTTTACTACTCTGGCTATGTACCGATGTTGTCCGACAGTCGCTTGCCAGCGATTGGAACGCCCGTGCCGATGATACGTGAAAACCGCCTTTATCAAGCGGATTGGCTGATGCGTTTTTATGGTTTTGGCGCGCATGAAATCGTTGAACCTGACTCGCCGTTCTTAGATTTGGACTGTGATCCAAAGCTTGCTTGGGCAATCCGCCACCGTGAGCATTTCCCGGTCAATATTCAGACAGCGAGCTACGAGATGATTGTACGCATCCCAGGTATTGGTACCAAAACGGCCAAAAAGATAGTGAAAGCGCGCAAGTTTAATCAGTTAACGCTTTATCATCTAAAAAAGATGGGCGCAGCGGTTAACCGTGCCAAATACTTTATTGCAACAACGGGTAAGAATGAACATTTAGCGCATTTAACCCGTGATAACTTCCGCCAATATGTACTGGCGCAAACGCAGACCAAGTATAAAGATCAACGTAGTGGTCAATTGGCGCTATTTTAAAAACCATTTAGAACGAGTATTTAGAAAAACTGTCTTTAAAATCAGCCATAACATTTTTAGAGTTATCTTAGGATAGACAATGTCGATACTTGCTCAACACATAACGTATTCTGTCGGTCACTTAATGCCCAGTATTGTGCTTTATGAGCCAAGTTTTGAAGGTTGGCTGAGTGCCGTTTTTTATGTCTATGCTAATAAGTTACAGGACGATGCATCCTTACAGATAATTGCTGAGGATTGTTATGTACCGTCATTAATCTCACAAGCGACAAGTGTTGCCACTGATGAAGACAAAGCCGAACGCGTACTAACCAAGCTGCATAAGCTTTTGGGACGCTCGGGTATGCGCAATATTCTCTGGGGATTTTTATCAGAAAAAGACAATATCGGCACCACTTTATTTCAAGTGGTTAAATATGCCATTGACTACCCTAGCCGCCCTATTATGGAAGATTTGGGTAACCTAAATGTCTTGGAGCTGGTACAAACCGTCAAATCGGTCGGTCGTGAGAAGCATCGTATGGAAGCCTTTGTGCGCTTTGAGCATACCACTGACGACATTTACTTTGCCCGCGTTGAGCCTGACTTTAATGTTTTGCCATTGATTGGTGAGCACTTTCGTCAGCGTTATCAAGACCAGCATTGGGCGATTTATGATTTGACTCGTAATTATGGTATTTATTATGACAAAAGCCAAAGCACGCCCAAACGCCCCGCTGCCCTGCAAACGATTACTGACCTTGATGATGCAGTACTGCGTAATCCTGCCAGCATTCATAGTCCTGATGAGCAGCGCTATCAAAGATTTTGGCAGGGTTACTTTACCAACGTCAATATCAAAGAGCGTAAAAACCCGCGTTTGCATAAGCAATATTTGCCGCAGCGCTATTGGAAATACCTAAGCGAAAAACAAGTACTGCCCAATGCTGAGCATCTGCAAAAACGTCGCTAAGGTAGTCATACGTTTTTGACCCAATAAGAGTGTCTATTACTTATTTGCTAAACGACTCAAAAACCAAACGCCTCTTTTACGCTTCATGGTTGAGTTTTTTGCGCTTTTAACTGACAATAGCAGTTTAATATTTTAACCGGTGACCCACGCTATTATGAAAGTTATGCGCTTACTGTCGTCTTTAAAGCATGATGAATCCGAGCGCGGTATTTTTCATCTCGGGCGCGCACTGGTCAAAAATGGCCATACCTCTATCATTGTCTCTAGCGCGGACTATGACAATGATTTGGTAAAACGCTTAGAGCGTGACGGCAATCTCTATCATCAGCTTTATATGAATAAAAAGTCTTGGCTATCCCTGCTCCAAGTCAGCGCCTTACGACGCCTCATCGAGAAGTATAATCCTGACGTCATTCATGTGCACTCGCGTACGCCTGCGTGGATATTACATTTGGCACTACGCCGCGCGCGCGTTAAACGTCCGCCAAAGCTAGTGTCGACCATGTATGGCTTTTATCCCATCAATAAATACTCACAGGCGTTGCTCGATGTCGATACCATTATCACAGTGTCAGATAGTGTCACCAACTATCTAAAAAAAGGACTGCGCCGCGAAGACGTCGATCCCAAAGTCATTAAGCGTATCTACCGCGGTATCGATACCCGTCGCTATCCTTATCGCCACAATCCGTCTGTCTATTGGCTGCGGCATACCTTTGCCGAATATCCTGAGCTTGAGCATAAAAAGTGGCTGGTGTTTCCGACCGTAATCGGTAACGAATACGGGCAAGAATGGCTCATCGATATATTGGGCAATCTGCAAGAACAATTTCCTAATATCCACGCCATTATTATGGACGATGACTTTAGAGATGGTGATGTCGCCCACGAAGACTTTCGTCAGCGCACCAATACCTTGGGACTTGCTGAGCGCATCACTTACGTCGGCAGCAAACGCAATGATATGCGTGAATGGTTGTCAGCGGCCAATATTGTTATGGCGCTTGCCAATGAGCCCGAATCAATTGGTATCAATGCGCTGCAAGCCATTCATTTAGGGACGCCTGTGATTGGCTGGGATCAGGCAGCATTTAGTGAAATTCTACAGCCGCTCTACCCGCAAGGCTTGGTAAAAAAATACAATGCCAATGCCTTGTGTAAAGCGGTTAGGAACCAGCTAGAAAGCGTAACGCGTCCAGAGATGACCAATCAATTTACCATGCGCGAGATGATCGAAGAAACGCTTGCCGTCTATCAAGGCTTATATGATGAATCGCTAGTAGAAGAGCAAGCGGCAGCTGATGCGGCAGCGGTACGAAGAATTAAAAAGAGCCTAAAGAAGTCTGCTAAGCTTACCCTTGCACCCACGCACAAAAATACTGGGTCGATTTATATCAAGCCTGAGCGTATTAATACTAATGGCAAGGCAAAGCTACTCAAAAAAGAGGATAAAACGGGTCATATAGCAAAGTCTACTGAGGAAGATCTCAAGCTCTAAATAAACCTCCAAATTCACTGTACAAAACCTCATCGAATGACGTCAACAGCCTTCTGTTTATCCTTTATTATCGTCAAATATAGAAACCTCTCCTGATACGCAGTGGTATTTCATTACCTAAACTCGACATATTTTGTCCCCCTTCTATAGCAAATCCTTAACCTGTCATTATTCCTTCATTATTTGCCAATACAATGATATTTCTGGTATTTTAATGACTATATACCTTGAAAAACCCTTTGCGTGTCATCAGGTAGTGGGAGTAAGAAAGACATGGTTCTAGGCGGCGGCCACATTACTATTATTACTCAACCTCAGCCGTCAAGTAATAACACTACAATGACAGCGCTATTAAAATGCTAGAGTCATTGTAGATGTTTTGGCACTCTTTTTACGAATCTGAAAACTATAAAATGACTGACAACCATAAGAACAATCCACGCGCTTTATGATAAAAAATAGAGTAATTTGCCACACAATCAAAAATGGATCTTAATCCAAGGACATTTTAAACTAAAGGACATAACTATGAGCGAATATCAAGTTAGCAACCCATCTACAGGTGAAATTGAAGCCACTTATCCTACAGCGACTGAGCAAGATATCCAGAATGCCATTGAGCAAGCGGATAATGCGTATCAGGACTGGCAAAAAACGTCGCTTAGCGAACGTAGTGTTATATTAAATAAAGTCGCTGACCTCTATATTGAGCGCCAAGACGAGCTAGCACGTATCGTTGCCAACGAAATGGGCAAGCCTGTCGCACAAGCCAAAGGTGAAATCCAGCTAGTTGCCGAAATTTATCGTTATTACGCAGACAACGCAGCGCAGCTATTAGCACCAAATAAGATTGATGTTGCAGAAGGTTCAGCCTCGGTAGAAAAACTACCAGTTGGTGTGTTACTTGGCATCATGCCATGGAACTATCCACATTATCAGGTAGCACGTTTTGTCGCACCGAACTTTATGGCAGGTAATACGGTCATTCTAAAACATGCACCGCAATGCCCTAATACGGCAGAAGTCATCGCTGAGATGCTGACAGAAGCAGGCTTGCCTAATGGCGTGTATAACAATGTTTTTGCTACTAACGATCAAGCAGCAACGATTATTGAAGACACTAGAGTTCAAGGTATTTCTTTGACAGGCTCTGAACGTGCAGGACAAGCGGTTGCAAAAATAGCAGGCGGCGCACTTAAAAAAGTCGTTTTAGAACTTGGCGGCTCTGATGCCTTTATCGTTGCAGCAGATGCTGACATCGAACAAGCCGTACAAGGTGCGATCACAGGTCGTTTCGGTAATACTGGCCAGGCTTGTAATGCTGCTAAGCGTTTAATTATCGTCGAAAGCGTTTACGACCAGTTTGTTAAAGGCTTTACTGACGCCGTACGTGGCATGAGCCTAGCTGATCCACAAAGTGAAGATACTTTCATTGGTCCGATGTCTTCGAAGGCCGCAGCAACCAACTTGCAAGAGCAGTTAGACAATGCTGTTAAAGCTGGTGCAACCGTTCTAGTCGAAGGCGGCATAGTCAAAGACAAGCCCGGTGCTTGGTTTGCACCTGCTGTATTGACAGACGTCAATGATTCAATGGATGTTTATAGTCAAGAGTTGTTCGGTCCTGTCGCCGTTATCTACAAAGCGGATGACATTGCACATGCTATCAAAATTGCTAATGATGTGCCTTTTGGTTTGGGTGCTTCTATCCAAACTCAAGATGCCGCATTGGCAGCAGAGATTGCTGAGCAATTAGAAGTGGGTATGGTAACTATTAATGCTCCTTCTGGTACCGAAGCCAACACTCCATTCGGTGGCGTTAAACGCTCAGGATTTGGTCGCGAGCTAGGTACTCTTGGTATTACAGAATTTCTAAACTACAAGTTGATCCGCGATAAATCGTAATCAATAGCGTATTTTTTAGATAAACAAAAAGCCTAACATTAAATGTTAGGCTTTTTTATGCATGATCATTGATAAAAAAATCTTATCGTTTAGGTGGGTTATCTTTTAGCCACAACTGGTTAACAATTTTTAATTCACGTAGCTCTTCTGCCATAATTGACTCACTAATACCCGGATACTTGATCCTTGCATAGCCATATAATGCAATACCTAGCACAGTCCAGCCAAAGAAAATCCACCATTCAATGGGTGTTAGCGCCGATGGCATACCTGGCATATATAACATCAATAAACCAAAACTTAGTGCAATCGTAACCATACCAACGAGCTTACCTGCTGGTATTTTAAATGGACGTACCATATCAGGTTCGCGGTAGCGTAGTACTAGGAATGAGATAGCGACACAGGTATAAGCAATAACGATACCAAAGCCACCGGCATCGACGATCCAAACCAGCATTTTACGACCAAATAATGGCGCTAATGTCGCCAAACCACCGATTAATAGAATGGCATTCGACGGCGTCTTATACTTTGGATGTAGCTTGCTCAAGAAGGCAGGCAACATACGTGCTTTTGACATGGCGTATAGTAGACGACTACCACCGATTAAGAAGGCATTCCAGCTTGATAAAATCCCAAGCACACCGCCAATCACCAGCAAAATTCCTGCCCACTTACCTTGCCATGCATTGGTCATCGCATCAGCAGTAGCAAGGGTTGAGTCCTCTGCTTGTACAAGTGGCAGCGTCGTCCCCACGCTCCAAGCAATACCCACATACCACATCACCGCAACGACGATAGAGATGATCAAAAACTTACCGATATTAGGACGAGTTAGATCGATCTCTTCTGCTGCCTGCGGGATAACGTCAAAACCAACAAACATAAAAGGCACCATGACGATGACCGCCATCATACCGCCGATACCACCAATAAACGCGGGCGCTTGTATCGAATTTGAGCCCTCAGGATTGAACAAGACCGCACCGATAAACAGTAATGTACCGACGAATAAAATGCCCAATACCGCCGTTTTTTGAAACCAAGCACTGACTTCCATACCGCGTATATTTAGCCACGTCACAATAATTGAGCCGAGCATCCCGACGCCTACCCAGGTGGCATAGACATCCCAACCAGCGATGGTCCACAGATACCCTTGGTTATAGTTGGGAATGAAATACTCTACGACGGTCGGTAAAGCAACTGCCTCAAAAGCGACCACTGAAAAATAACCGAACAGAATACTCCACGAACAAATAAAGGAGACATTCACCCCTAGTGCTCGGTGCGTATAAGTATGCTCACCGCCCGTAATCGGCATGGAGGCCGCCAGCTCAGCATAAGTCACACCAATCAGTATCACTGCCAAACCGCCAATAAAGAACGCCAGCATCGCGCCCCATGTCCCAGCAGATAAAATCCAGCCTCCTGCCAAGACTACCCAGCCCCAACCGACCATAGCTCCGAATGCTAAGGCAATAATATCTAGCGTCCCTAACGATTTTTTTAATTCAGACATAACTTGCTCCTTGTCTGTGTGTCGTCCGTGTTAACCTTTTATGGCCACACTATTTATGGCCACACTATGTTTTGTTTAATGGGCTAGCACCCATCATAATTATCATATATACCTTTTGATTCAAGCTGTCATATACTACAGTCAGAGCACTTTTAAACCGCTACGGTGTTACCCGCCCTAGATGTACTCAATGTACTATCTGCGGTCGGTCGCCTTATAGCGATTTTAAAATTCCTTGACTATACCTGTTTGAGATTCAAATAGCAGAGACAGCAACGGCGTCTTGACTTGCAAGGCGCCGTTGTAAAAAATGTACTCAAAGCGAGTGCCATATGGGCAATCTTGCTGTTCTATCAACTATGGGCTCAATAGTTATTAAGCCGTTAGAATACCTTTGATGATATCTAACCCTTCTTGCAATACTTCATCTTCAACGGTCAGCGGCACCATCACACGAATAGCGTTACCAAACATACCGCACGAGGCCAATAGTAGACCTTGCTCGAATGCTTTGGCTTTTAAGTTAGTAGTCGCCTCAACATCAGGCTTGCCGTTACTGTCGATTAATTCAAACGCAAGCATCGCGCCTTTATGACGAATATGACCGATGCTACTTAGGTTTAAATCCTTTAAGAATGCTTCGATTTTGTCTCCAATCTCAATACTACGCTCAAGCAGGTTCTCTTCTTCGATGACTTCCATCACTGCCAATGCAGCAACACACGCCAATGGGTTACCAGAATAAGTACCGCCCAAACCACCTACTTGCGGCGCATCCATAATATCAGCGCGACCGATAACGGCAGAAATAGGATAACCACCTGCCAAGCTCTTGGCACTGGTCATCAAGTCCGGCTCAACGCCTAACTGCTCACTGGCGAACAACGTACCCGTACGCGCAAAACCACACTGCACTTCATCAAAAATCAGTACGATACCATGCTCATCACAAATCTCGCGTAAGGCTTTGGCAAATGATGGCGTCACTTGATGGAAACCACCCTCGCCTTGTACTGGCTCGATAATCATCGCCGCCACTTCACTAGGATCGATATCCGCTTGAAAGATCATCTCAAGGCTATGCAATGCTTGTGCTTCGGTGACGTTCAGCTCTTCTGCTGGGAATAGCGCATGAAAGACAGGACCAGGCATCGGACCAAAGTTCTTTTTGTACGGCAATACTTTACCCGTCAGACTCATGCACATTAAGGTACGACCATGCCAGCCACCAACGAAAGAGATGACACCCGGACGACCAGTTTTTGCACGAGCAATTTTGATACAGTTTTCAACCGCTTCTGCGCCAGTGGTTAAAAAGAACGCTTTTTTCTCACCGCTGATAGGGGCTTTTTCGCAAAGCTTTTCGGCAAGATCGACATAGCATTCATAGTTAATCATTTGTGCCGCAGTATGGGTAAACTTATCAAGTTGCTCATGGACACGCTGAGTGATTTTCGGATGGCTGTGACCAGTATTGAGTACTGAGATACCGCCGACGAAATCGATATAGCGATTGCCTTCCACATCCCAAACTTCAGAGTTTTTGGCTTTTTCTGCGAAGATAGGAAAGGCAACACCAAGTCCTGTTGGTAAAACGGCTTTGCGGCGCGCAAGTAATGATTGATTGGTGGTCGTCATGGGAATGTCCTTTTCTTTATTTTTAATATGAGCGCCATTGATTAGATGGTCGCTCATTTAACAAGCATTAGGTGCTAGGTAAGAGGTGCTTTTAATAAACAGCTTACAGTGCGGCGTTGAAATCAAACATTAGCTGACGTCAGAACACCAATATTTGGTCACGACATATTCTTCGATGCCGTATTTCGAGCCTTCACGGCCAAAGCCAGACTGCTTGACGCCACCAAATGGCGCAACTTCAGTAGATATCAAACCAGTGTTGTGGCCGATAATGCCGTACTCAAGACCTTCGGTGACGCGCCATGAGCGTGCATAATCGCCACTATAGAAGTAAGCGGCCAAACCATAAATCGTGTCGTTGGCTTGACGGATGGCTTCTGCTTCATCGTCAAAAACGAATATCGTCGCGATAGGACCAAAAATCTCTTCAGCAGCGATATCCATGTCGGTACTGATATTGGTAATGACGGTTGGGTTAAAGCTAAGCGGAGAAGCGTCATTTTTGTCACCACCAGTGACTAAGTGCGCGCCTTTATCCAAGGCATCTTTTAATAACGCTTGTACTTTTTCTAAGCCCTTTTCATTGATTAAAGGACCAATATTAACGCCCTCATCCATGCCATTACCGACGTTAAGTGCTTCAACTTTTTTCACAAAAATATCGAGGAATTTATCTTTGATACTGGCTTGTACGTAGACACGGTTGGCACATACGCACGTTTGACCAGCGTTGCGGAATTTGGAGGCAATTAAACCATCAGCGGCTTTTTCGAGATCGGCATCATCAAAGACGATAAAGGGCGCATTGCCACCCAATTCTAGAGACAATTTTTTGATGGTTGGTGCGCACTGTGCCATCAAGGTACGACCGACTTCAGTAGAACCGGTGAACGATAGCTTTTGAATACGGGCATCACCCGTTAAGATTTCACCGATGACCGATGATTTGCCCGTCACTACTTGAATGACGCCTGCTGGGATACCAGCTTGCTCAGCTAATACACCAAGGGCTAAGGCCGAAAACGGGGTTTCGGTGGCAGGTTTGATGATGATGCTACAGCCAGAAGCCAAAGCAGGAGCCGCTTTACGGGTAATCATTGCCGCAGGGAAGTTCCAAGGCGTAATTGCTGCACAGACACCGACCGGTTGCTTTAAAACAACGTGGCGCAGTTGTGATTGATTGGCGGGGATGACATCGCCGTAGACGCGCTTACCTTCTTCGGCAAACCAGCGAATAAAGCTGTTGGCATAACCAATCTCACCACGTGATTCCGTCAATGGTTTACCTTGTTCGGCAGTCATAAGAATCGCGAGATCTTCTTTGTTTTCATCAATAAGATCGGCCCACTTTTGCAGTAGCTCGGCACGTTCTTTGGCCGTTTTTTCCGCCCATGATACTTGCGCTTCATGAGAGTAAGCGACCGCTTCATCGACGTCTTGTTTGGTTAAGCTTGGCACCGTACCGATGACTTCGCCATTAAAAGGATTGGTCACATCGATAGTCGCGCCGTCACTGGCATCTTGCCAGCCGTCTTTAATGAAGCACTGCTGTTTTAGTAGCTCTGAATTCGATAGGGTTAGCGTATTTTTTGGCATCGTAACACTCCATGTTGGTCGTGATTTGCGCATTTATTATGGGTAAGCTATTTAACAATTTGATAATGTGGCCATTTAAAGTGAAAACTCAAAACTATGCCATTTTAAAAGTACGGCAACACCATTCATTGTTAGTAAGCTCATTATAAGAGACTAAAAATTAAAACGATCAGTCAGTAATAATTATTGCTCATCTGTATTTTGTTCAATATACTGAACATTAATTCTATATATGAGACGTCATTATAAGAATGATACGTCACTATTTGCAACCTTTATTCAGATTATTTTGAGTATTCTCTTAACTATTTTTGTTTTTACTTTTTTATAGGCGACTTATGAGCACAACGGCCGTTCCAGCATTGGACAAAACCTTTCAGATTTTAGATTTGATTACAGCAAGTCAACAGCCCTTGACTGCCGCTTATATCGCCAAGCAATTAAAGCTGCCGCGCAGTTCAACCCATAACATTTTGCAAAGCTTGCTGGCCAAGCATGTCATCTATAAAGATAGCGACAGCCGCTTTCATTTAGGCTCCTATCTGATGTATTGGGCCGGCAAGTATGAGCAGCAGCAAGGCGTCATCCAGCTATTTAAAGACCTCATCGTGCAGTATCCTATACTCATGCAGCATACCGTTACCTTATCCAAACTTGACTTGGGCGAAGTAGTATTTTTGGCCTGTCATGAAGCGCCTGCCCCGCTCGGCTTTACCTTCCGTGCTGGTGTGCGCGTGCCAGCGGTATTTTCAGCGACTGGCAAAGCGATGTTGTCTACGCTCTCCATCCAAACCATCGAATCCTTGTACGAAGGTATCTTCCCTGAACCACTGACGCCAAACGGTGTCGATAACTTTGCGGACTTATCTACTGAGATGGCCGCCATTCATGACAGTCGTATCTCACTCGATGACGGGCAATTACGCGAAGGTATGTACTGCTTGGGTACTTATATTCGCAATGCGTCAGGCAATGCCGTTGCAGGTATGGCGGTTAGCTTTTTGCAGGCAGAGTACGAGTCTAAGTATGCTGAGGTCAGTGCTGTGCTGATTGAATTGGCACAGCAAATTGAGCAGCGTTTGGGTTTTAAAGAGGAGCATTTGGCTTAGCTGTTTAATAAACGTCTCAAACAGTCAAATGAGCCATTAACTAAACAATCCCATCCGCTTTAAGCTTGGCAATCATCTCGCTGTCGTAACCCAAATCAGCAAGCGTGCTATCGGTATGCTCGCTCAATTGCGGTGGCGGCGTACGATAGCTGACAGGTGATGCAGAAAGCTTAATGGGATTACCCAGTGCTCTAACAGGACTACCCTGCTCACTAAAATCAACAATCATCTCGCGTGCCAATGCTTGCGGCATGGCTAAAGCTTCGGCCACGTTATGAATAGCACCGCACGGAATGCCTGCTTGATCCAATACCTCTAACCAATAGTTGCGTGGTTGCTCGCCGAACTTTTTGGCCAGCTCATTACATAGCAGCTCACGATTGGCAACGCGTTGCGGATTGGTCGTAAAGCGGCTGTCGCTATGCCAATCAATACCCAATACGTCACAAAGCTTGGCAAACTGGCTGTCATTACCACAGGCTAAGATAAAGTGCGCCTCCCCCTGACCAGCAAACACTTGATAAGGCACGATATTGGGATGCTGATTACCCAGTCTTGGCGGTACATCACCTGAGGCTAAATGATTCATACCGACGTTCGCTAACATCGCCAGTGCACTGTCAAGCAATGCTACATCGACATGTTGTCCAAATCCGGTATGCTGACGTGCCAGCAGTGCCGCTTGAATACCAATGGTCAGCTGCAAGCCTGCAAACAAATCAACGACGGCCACACCAACCTTGTGCGGTTCGCCGTCGCTTGGCCCAGTAATACTCATTAGTCCTGATAGCCCTTGAATAATATAGTCGTAACCGGGGCGCTTGGCGTCGGGACCTGTCTGACCAAAACCCGTCAATGACGCATAAATCAGACGTGGATTGGCTTGTTTTAAACTGTCGTAATCTAAGCCGTATTTCTTTAAACCACCCACCTTAAAGTTCTCAACGACAATATCGCTATCAGCAATGAGCTGTTTGATAATGGCCTGTCCTGCCGGTTTAGTAATATCGACGGTAAGCGATTTTTTATTGCGGTTAATAGTAGCGTAATAAGCGGAAGTGTCATCGCTGAATTTTGGCGGCGCCCAATGACGCGTTTCATCGCCGATATGTGGACGCTCAACTTTTATGACTTCTGCGCCCAGATCAGCAAGTACTTGTGTGCAAGAAGGGCCCGCCAATACTCTCGATAAATCCAGTACCTTGATACCATGCAACGCGCCCTCTGGCATATTAGCTCTATCAGTCATAATCATCCCTTATTTTGTAGCGTATCCTTTGGTTTTTTGATCATAAAACTGTTCTGCATCATTTAGCCGCTTAACGGTTAAATCATGAAGAACAACTGAAAAACGTACGCTACTGCCTATAACTGCTTCGTAAAAAGCAAAACAATAACGTACGTCACAAAATACAGTTGTATCAATTAAAAACGCTTAAAAGAACGCTTGAATACCCGTCTGTGCACGACCTAAGATGAGCGCATGAATATCATGCGTCCCTTCATAAGTGTTGACCGCCTCTAGGTTCATGACGTGACGGATGATGTGATACTCATCAGAGATACCGTTACCGCCATGCATATCACGAGCGATACGCGCGACATCCAGCGCTTTACCACAGTTATTACGCTTAATCAGCGAAATCATCTCAGGCGCTGCATTGTCTTCATCCATCAGACGCCCAACACGTAGCGCTGCCTGTAGACCCAACGTGATTTCAGTTTGCATATTGGCAAGCTTCAACTGCACGAGCTGCGTCGCGGCTAGCGGACGACCAAACTGCTTGCGATCTAGCGTGTATTGACGAGCCGCTTTCCAGCAAAACTCAGCCGCGCCCATTGAGCCCCAAGCGATACCGTAACGGGCTTTATTTAAGCAACCAAACGGCCCTTTTAGACCACGGATATCTGGGAAGGCATTGGCTTCGGGAACGAACACTTTGTCCATGACAATCTCGCCCGTGACTGATGCACGCAGTGAGAACTTCCCTTCAATCTTCGGCGCTGATAAGCCTTTCATGCCTTTATCTAAGATAAAACCACGAATATCACCAGCGTCATCTTTTGCCCACACCACAAACACATCCGCGATAGGACTGTTGGTAATCCACATCTTATTACCCGTCAGCTCATAACCGCCATCCACTGCACGCGCACGAGTCGACATCGATGAAGGATCAGAGCCGGAATCTGGCTCAGTCAGACCAAAGCAGCCGACATATTCGCCTGAAGCCAGCTTCGGCAAATATTGCTCTCTTTGCTCTTCGGTGCCGTACGCCCAAATAGGATGCATGACCAAGCTTGACTGTACACTCATCGCTGAACGATAGCCCGAGTCAACCGCTTCAATTTCTTTGGCAATCAAGCCGTAAGCGACACTAGACAAACCGGCACAGCCATAACCTTCAATCGTCACCCCAAGTAAGCCCATCTCACCCATTTGGCGCATGATATTACGATCAAAGTTCTCGTTGCGATTGGCCTCTAAAATACCAGGCATCAGCTCTTTTTGAAAAAACTGACGAGCACTTTCAGTGACCATGCGCTCTTCGTCAGTCAGCTGATCGCGTAATAAAAAAGGATCTTCCCAATCAAAACGTGGGCTAGTAGATGTTGCCATGTGGAGCTCCTTGGTGTCAGTCATCCTGACCGACGAGTAATGAATGAGATATGAACTAACTTAGTAAGATATTGACTTCTTAATTCCGCTGTGCGAAACTTAGTTTCATAATATAAAACTATTTAAGCAAAATTTAGCCGCGTTGTAAACCTTTATCAAAAAAATATGAGTATAAAATGACAAAACCCTTATCAACAGTTACTCCACTACTCGAACGCATGCATACAACAATGAGTCAAAACAAGGAAGAGAATGACCGACAGTTTGTGACGGCATTGGGACGGGGACTGATCATACTGGCGGCTTTTGAGCACCATGAGCGGCTCACCCATCAACAGCTATGTCAGATGACCGAACTACCGAAAGCAACCATTACTCGCCTTATCCATACTTTGACTACGCTTGGTTTTTTACGTGTCACTGAGCACGGACAGTATCAACTGGGCAGTAGTGCGGTACGTCTCAGTGCGACCGCATGGAGTCGTCATGACATGGTGGCAGCGGCTGAACCATTATTAAGGCAGTTCGCCAGTGAGAATGAAGTATCGGTGAATTTGGCAACCGAAGTCGAAGGAGAAATGCGCTATCACGCCTGCTGCCGCAGCCCTGCTCGACTATCAGTCAACTTGCAAGTTGGCTCAGCCGTCCCTGTGGCACGCACTGCTATCGGACGTGCTTTTTATGCGGTAAGCTCACAAGCGAGACAGGCGGTCATCATTAGTAATCTACAAGAAAATTTATCTGCTAAAGAACTCGACCATGCGCAAACAGCCCTAACCAGCGCGGCAGAGCATTATGAAAAATACGGCTATACCGTGTCTGATGGGGAGTTTTCTACTGACATATTAGCAGTCGCGGTTGGGGTATTTGATGTCGCAACGGGACACTATGCTTATTCGCTGAATGCCAGTGTGCCAAGTGCTAACTGGAAAGCGGACGACTATGCGGCAATGATAGTGCCTAAGTTGCAGGCATTAGCGGAGCGGATTGGTGGTGGGGTTTAAAACAGTAATATGGTGAAGATATAAGCCTTCCAGCCAGTCATAATTTTTCTATTGATATAAACTAAAGAGCTGGTTAATTGGCTGGCTCTTTAGCGTCCAGTACCCACACCGCATCATGCCCGACGAAATACGTATGATGGTCCGCAACTTCTATGTTATAGACATGGTCTTCATAAGGATTGGGGCAGACATCGTTATAGCGTCGCATCTGCTCGTGAATACTATCTTCTGATAATCCTGTTGCATCACCATATTTATCAATAGTATATAGCGCTATTTCATGAGACTTTTTATTGGTAATCTTATTTTCTCTTACTATCCTACCTTCATACATTAACGGAGCGTTTACAAACTCAATATAACGCTCTAAAGAATGAGCGGACGGAGTCATATCTTGAACTAAGCGGACATTCAATGTTTTATAAAGATCAGAGTCTATAATAAAGGGTGCCTTTTCATTGATGAGCAACTTGGCATCAGAGGTTTTCCAATTAAGTGTTTTAATTTCTTCTTTGAACGCTTCTTCTGTATTGGCTAAACTGACAAACTGATAGCCACTATCCGTAAATTTCACAAACTGAATCAGGCCATCTGTTTCCCACATGCCATGCTCTTCGATACTTTGAGTATAAGCACAGCCTTCAGGGTAGTTCGGTAAAGTACGCACAGGTATAAACGAGTAATCATCTAGCGCAATCGTATCACCATGAGCAGACGTTAGATATCCAGCTGGTAAACGCTCCGCCGACAACCATTCACCTTCCGTGCCTTCAGGCTGGCGAGTTACCCAAAATGGGTGGTTGCTGGTACATAAGATATAGTTTCTACCCTTCTCACCTTGCTTGGCTACCGTTTCGTTAAAGTATTCAACTTTAAAGATTCTTTCCTTTTTCGGGGATGTAAAGGTACTTATGACAGGCTTATATTCTATGTCACCACTACCCTGTTCGGGCTTGAAGAGTACAGGCTTTGATAAAATTAAGTCACCTACTTTAATATCCTGAATCGGCACTAGACCTCTATCCGTATGGACGATCGTTCCCGCGACAAACCCTGAATTGGTCATTAGCTTTCCTTTTACTGTTTTTATTATTTATGGGACTGGTTGACCACATTGGTGTTATGCACCCATAGTCCTGCTCGACCAATGAAGTAGGTATGATTGTCTGCCACCTCAAAGTTATAGACGGTTGCGTTATAAGGGATAGGCGCGCCTTGATTATCCTTTAAGTGGTTCGTTATCAGTATTTTACCTTTTTCGTCTTTGATACCAATGTCGAGATAACCGTGTTGCTGGTAATAGCTGACGTCTTTAACATAGCCCGTACCCTTATATTCTGCCTCACTGTAGTCGAGCATATGCGCTTCGGCATCTTGCACATAATCATCGTAGTAACCCTCATGATAGTGCTCTTGATACCAGTAATGATTTGGATTGAATTCTAAATTATCATTAGCGACTTGATAGGTAGGTTGCACACGCTCAACGGTATACATCACGCCATCGGTATTCACAGCAATTTCATACTGCTGTAGTTCGTCCACACGTTTAAAGTGAGGCTGATCATAGAAATCAATATCTTCCTGTGGGTTTTCCATGGCACCAACGACCCAAACAGGGTGATTGGGCGTCGCTAGAAAATGACTAATGGGACTAGCTGCTTGAATTTTTTCATCGACAAGCAGATAGTTGTGAATATCAAAATTTTCATCATCTGGTTTTAATCTATAAGGCGAAGTATTATTTTTCTCTAAACGCACGATCCACATCTCTTTGTCTTTATGCACAAAGGTCTTGAGCACTGGCTTATACTCTATGTCACCGCTACCATCTTCAGGCTTGGAGAGTACAGGCTTTGATAAAACTAAGTCGCCCACTTTGATATCTTGAATTGGCACTAAACCTTTGTCTGTAAGAATCAAAGTCCCTGCCACAAATCCTGTGTTGTTCATGTCTTATCCTTTTTAATATTATCGTTTTAACCCATCAAACCTCAGCCCAAACTTTAGCAGATACTTACGCAGTCGGTCGCTGTCGTTATTGCTTTTCAGCTGAGTTCTGGAGTTGGCGTACAGATAGCGCCCAGCCGCCGCTTGGTTTCTATGGTTGATACAAACCTCAATCACATATGCCAATTGCACCGCATCAAATGGATCAATAGTTGTCAGCATGTCTTCATCTAGATATTTTATTAAAATATTATGGCTACCCTGCTCGATGGTTTTGCTGTTTAAAGTAACATATGGGCTATTTTTAATCACTTTATTGCATATACTGTCATTACTTATTTGTGCAATCGAACTAATGCCGCTCCTAATGAAAGTGATTTTGGCAAGCTGTTACCCATTGATACCGACGTAATGACCTCATGCGTGTATGATGTACGCGACAAATGTAAGCATCTTATCTATATCAATCATTACTATTGAGCCTCGTTATGCCTGAATCTCGTACCAATCTGAACCCTGAACCCAAAACCAGCTCGCCGTATTTTATCGGATTATTACTTCGCTATAGCACGTTTGGCGCGGCGATTTTAATTCTGTTAGCGGGTTTATTGTTGGTAAGTTGGTGGCTGATTGTTATCGGTGGTTTGGCTGTGGCGCTTGGTATCTATGACTTGATTCAGTCCAAGCACGCGATATTGAGCAACTACCCTGTCGCTGGACATATTCGCTATGTGTTGGAAGATTTCCGTCCTGAGATACGCCAGTACTTGCTTGAGGACGATAAAGAACAAGTACCGTTTTCACGCCAGCAGCGTGCACTAGTATATCAACGTGCTAAGAACGTCAGTGATACCAATGCCTTTGGTACGTTGGACAATCTATATACTCATGGTAAAGAGTGGTTTTTGCAATCTACCATCAGTGCACCACTAGAGAACAAAGACTTCCGTATCATGGTAGGCGGTGAGCGTTGTCAGCAGCCGCACGATATGTCGGTATTCAATATCTCTGCAATGAGCTTTGGCAGCCTGTCAGCGAACGCTATCATGGCACTCAATCAAGGCGCAAAATTGGGCGGATTTACTCATGACACGGGCGAAGGCGCTATCAGCCCTTATCATCGTAAGTTCGGTGGCGATTTGATTTGGGAGTTGGGTACGGGTTATTTTGGTTGCCGTGATAATGATGGCAACTTTGATCCACAGTCTTTCGCTGAAAAAGCCGTCGATCCGCAAGTTAAGATGATTGAAATTAAGCTTTCACAAGGTGCCAAGCCTGGTAAAGGTGGCGTCCTACCCTCTAGCAAGATCACGCAAGAGATTGCGGACACGCGCCAAGTGCCTACGGGTCAAGACTGCATTTCGCCCTCTTCGCATAGCGCATTTAGCACCCCGCGCGAGCTGGTCGCCTTTTGGCAGCAGCTACGTGATTTATCAGGCGGCAAGCCAGTTGGCTTTAAGCTATGTATTGGTCAACCATGGCAGTTTATGGCGATTGTCAAAGCGATGATAGAGGCGGATAACTATCCTGATTTTATCGTTATTGATGGTGCAGAAGGCGGCACAGGTGCAGCGCCTGTCGAGTTTATGGACAATGTCGGCATGCCAATGGTTGAAGGGTTTTTGCTCGTACATAATACCTTAGTCGGTGCAGGTATTCGTGACAAAATTAAGCTTGGCGTCAGTGGCAAGATCGTATCAGGCTTTGATATTGCGCGCATGATTGCGCTAGGTGCCGATTGGTGTAACTCAGCACGTGGCTTTATGTTTGCGGTTGGCTGCATTCAGTCGCGCTCTTGTCATACCAACACTTGCCCAACGGGTGTAGCTACCCAAGATCCATATCGTCAAAAGGCGCTCGACGTCCCTAGTAAAGCTGAGCGTGTTGCAAGTTTCCATAAAAACACGCTAAAATCGCTTGCCAGTATCGTAGGTGCGGTCGGTTTACAGCATCCTAGCCAATTACAGCCGTATCATATTGCACGCCGCTTAGACGATGGGCAGATTAAGCTGTTATCCAAATTCTTCTACTTTACTGATAAAGGCGCATTGCTCGATCATAGTGCCCGTGCCGATGTATTTAACCAGATGTGGGTCATGGCAAACCCTGATAGCTTCTTAGCCAATAATGACGCACTCATTGCTTATAACAAAGACTCGCGTGATAAGGGCAAGGAAACTGGCGCGCCAACAGAACACAGCGCTGGGTATAATTCTGAGCACTTGACCAATCTCACCGATGGTGGACGATTAATTGGTAATGTGAACAATACAATCCGTGACTTCCCGCCTACTAGCGATTGATTCAGCGCCTAAATCGTTGTTCTTAAAAAGTAGTAATGAAGGTGTAATTAAGCAGTAGATAGCCACCAAACTTAAATAATTTGTATATTAAAAGACGCGTGATTGATGCCAAGTTCTATTTTTACCTTATCCCTATCAACGATAGTGCTTACGCTAGGCCTTAGTGCCTGCCAGCAGACAAATCCTGACGCAGCTAGCAGCGACACCGATAGCTGGTCGTGCCAGACTAAAGACACGCCTTTTACTTATAGTGTTTGCCGTGTGGATGCTACCGCGTTAGCGAGCGAGCGTTATTCATTACAACTGTTTTGGCAATCTTCTGATAACAATAAGCCTTTGCTAACCTTTGATGCGTTGTTGGCCACATTACCGAACAATGAGAGTCTCAACTTTGCAATGAATGCAGGCATGTATAATGAAAACTATGCGCCGATTGGCTATACCGTCATCGAAGGCAAAGAACTCAAATCGCTAAATACAAAAGAAGGTGGCGGTAATTTTCATCTATTACCTAATGGGGTTATGTGGTGGGACAAAGCTGGCACAGTGCAAATCACCGAAAGTAATGCGTTAAATGAGCAGCTAAACAATGGTGATGTGCAGCCTTGGTATGCGACGCAATCGGGTCCTATGTTGGTCATCAATAACGAGATACACCCACGGTTCAACCCTGATAGCAGCTCAATCAAACTGCGTAATGGTGCAGGCGTTTGCCGTGATGGCGGTATACAGCTCGTTAATAGCGATGAGCCTGTAACCTTTTATCAGTTTGCAGAGCTATTTAAAGATGAGCTGGGTTGTTCAAACGCGCTGTTTTTAGACGGTGGTATTGCCTCAGCATTGTATGCGCCTAGTATCGATAAGCAAGATAAAAAAGAGATGGGCGTGATGATTGGATTGGTTGAAAATAAAGAGTAATGTACCCTGATACTCTTTTTTTCAGCTAAGATTAAAAAAGCACTTAGCGTGATTATTTCATGCTAAGTGCTTTTTTATTGCTGGCAATAGTCGGCTAGCAGTAACAGCTAGCTAACTATTAACGAAACCAAGCTAAAAACTAGCCACCCAAGCTCATCTTAGGGCCAAATGGTTCGTAGTGGACGCTATCGACACCATGATCTAATGCTACTAACCCATCAATCATGCTCTCCATAAATGGCATCGAGCCGCATACATAGATATCAGCAGGCTTAGGCAAGGTAGCAAGCCACGCGGCATCCAATAACTGCCCAGACTCAAAGTAAAATATATGCTTTTCTACACTCTCAGCCTGTTCGAGTAACTTACTAACTTGATCAGAAAAAGCATGATGAGCGATATTTTGACAGGCATAAACCCAGATAATAGGTCGTTTCGGATTGGTCAATACTTGCGCTTCTAACATGGATAATACAGGGGTCACGCCAACACCAGCACTCATCAATACCAATGGAATCTCATTTTGCTCAACCAGCTCTTGGTTGAGCGCAAAGTCGCCCGCCGGTGCCGACAATAGAACGGTATCACCCACTTCTAAATCATCATGTAGATAGTTAGAAACCAAACCGTGATGCTCATTACGGTTGTCGCGTCTCACAGCGAACTGGACGCCTGTATCGGTACTGGCAGAGTACAAAGAATAATGACGCAGGGCAACATGGTCGCTGGCCTTTGGATCTGTTTTGACCGTGATATATTGACCAGCGGTTAGATTTAATTTACTCAGGTCAATACTTTGTGTACTTTCTGAATACTCGTTCACTGGCACAACCGTAAAGGCGGCGATATCCGTGGCAGCCGCTACCTTTTCAGTCACTTTAAAAGGTGCAAAACCCTGCCACATCGCCTCTTCATACATACCATGTTCAATCTGGATAAATACCGAAGCAATCTCATCATAAGCTTCCGTCCAAGCCGTAATGATATCATCATTGGCAGCCTCGCCTAGCACTTCTTTAATGGCACCGATTAAGTGCTTACCAACGATGGGGTAATGCTCAGGCAAGATTTGTAACGCGCGATGCTTGTGACTGATTTGGGTGACCTGTGGCAGTAGCGTCGCCAATTTATCCAAATGCTTTGCCGCTGCTAATACTGTCATCGCTAACGCGGTTTGTTGACGGCCTAGCTTTTGATTGGTTTCGTTGAATATGTCCAACAGCTCAGGATGCTCTTCAAACATGTTTTTATAAAATACTGTTGTAATCGCTGTCCCATGTTCTTCAAGGACGGGTACGGTTGCTTTTACGATTTCTAACGTTTTTGGTGAAGCCATAATATCTCTCTTAGTGATGTATAACATTGCTTGGATAAGGTTAAAGTTAAGTTGTCAGCGGTGATTAGAATTGCCTAAATCAATCAAACATTTTGGCAATTCTAATTGAAGGGCTGACATAAATCTTTATAAGATATATTTAAAATGAATCTTATCATGTTTGTCTACGCATACCAATACTGAATCAGTATTTTCAGTTATTTTTAGCATGATTGGCTTTTAGAGTGACAAGTTTTTAAAGTAACAGGCTTTTAGAATAAGTATCTCTGATTACTACTCTGGTAAAAACCAACAAAGCTGCAAACGGACGCTTATTTTGTGCCAAAAAAAGCAGCCATTATGAGCTTATAATGGCTGCTTGATTAGAGTCTGTTATACATGCAAATATAATACTGTTGGCGACTATTCTTTAGAGCAATCAGGATAATGCTCTAAACGATTGCGCTATAACTAGCGCGCCATATAGTTGGTCATCTCTTCAACACCGTGCAGAGTCATGGGGTACATCTTGTTATCAAAGATTTTTTTGATCTCAACGATGGTCTGGGTATACTGCCAATAAGAAGGCGCTTCAGGATTGAGCCACGCCACCTTGTCAAAATGCTCCAGTACCCGCTTCAACCACACAATACCTGCCTCATTATTCATATATTCAACGCTACCACCGACCGTCATTAGCTCATATGGCGACATCGACGCGTCACCAACGAAGATAACGCGATACTCGCGACCGTATTTATTGAGCAGCTCATAGGTTGGCATCGGCGCACTATGGCGACGGTTATTGTCCTTCCAGACATAGTCGTATAGACAGTTATGAAAGTAAAAGAACTCTAAGGTTTTAAATTCATTTCTAGCCGCAGAAAATAGCTTCTCTAAAGCCTCGACATGGACATCCATACTGCCGCCGACATCAAACAGCATCAGCACTTTGACACGATTACGCCGCTCAGCTTGCATATGAATATCGAGCACGCCTTTTTTGGCGGTGCGCTTGATGGTCTCATGAATGTCTAGCTCATCCGCGCTACCGGTGCGGGCAAACTGACGCAAGTTACGCAGTGCCATCTGAATTTGGCGCGTACCAAGCTGACTGTCGTCATCGAGATTGCGATATTTACGCTGCTCCCAGACTTTGGCTGCGCTACGCTTACGCGATTCACCGCCGACGCGTACTCCTTCTGGATGGTCGCCATAGGCCCCAAAGGGTGACGTACCGCCAGTGCCGACCCATTTACTGCCGCCTTGATGACGCTCTTTTTGCTCTTTCAGACGCTCTTCAAGCGCTTTCATCAGCTCCTCTAACGAGCCATATTTTTTTAGCAATCGGCGCTGCTCTTCGGTCAGATTTTTTGGATCGAGCTTGAGATCTAGCCACTCTTTAGGAATGTCCGTCAGCTTGGCCAACAGCTCATCCATATCGAGACTGTCGACGCCTTCAAAATAATCTGACATGGCGCGGTCAAACTTATCAAAGTGGCGCTCGTCTTTGACCATGCACAGCCGAATCAGCCGATACATATCCTCACGACTGGCAAAGGTGGACAGCTCTGGATTTTCAGGATGCGTCTGCATCATCAGCCCTTGATCTAACGCGGCATTTAGGTCAAGTAGCTCACGGGTACTGACCGGCACACCGTAAGTACGTAAGGTATAGAACAATTTGATAAACATAAGAGTCGCATCACTTATTGGCTGATATGGTGACGAATGAAGCCGTTTTATGGGCTTCAATCATGAGCTTTAATCATGACAAATGGTCTGTCGCTTAACGACGCATCATATTAGCAAAGCGCTGCAATAAATTGACATCGGCTTCGTTTTTGAGCAGTGCACCATATAACGGCGGAATAGACTTCTCACCGCGCAGGTTTTCTTCTAGCTCTGCTTGAGCCATATCGTCAGCCAGTAGCAACGTTAACCAATCGACCAACTCTGAGGTTGATGGTGGCTTTTTAAGCCCTTGAACATTACGCAGCTTATAAAAGATATCGAGCGCATCATTGACCAGTTTTTCTTGAATATTAGTGAAATGGACGTCGATGATTTGACGCATAGTGTCCTCTTCTGGGAAGTCGATATAATGAAAGAAGCAACGACGCAAGAAGGCATCGGGCAGCTCTTTTTCATTGTTTGAGGTGATAATAACGACCGGACGCTGTGCAGCAGTGATGGTCTCGCCTGTCTCATAGACATAAAACGACATCTTATCGAGTTCATGCAATAAGTCATTGGGAAACTCGATATCGGCTTTATCAATCTCATCAATCAATAACACACTGCGCTCGTTACTGGTAAAGGCATCCCACAGCTTACCGGGCTTGATATAGTTGCCAATCTCATAAACCTTATCATCACCCAACTGCGAATCACGCAAGCGCGAGACGGCATCATATTCATACAGCCCTTGCTCCGCCTTGGTGGTTGATTTGATATGCCACGTAATCAGCGGCATACCCAAACTTTCAGCCACTTCTTCAGCCAGTAAGGTTTTACCTGTACCCGGCTCCCCTTTGATGAGTAGCGGCTTTTGCAAAGTCATCGCCGCGTTGACTGCCAATTGCAAGTCGTCGGTGGCAATATAGCTTTGCGTGCCAGTAAAGCTTTTCTTTGTTTTGTCAGTCGTGGTCATAATCAAGTCTCAGTTATTGTTATAAATTAAATGAATTAGAAGGCAAGTGATGAAAGGTAAATAATGAATTAGATTAGCACAGCATGATTGATTGCCAAAATACTCATGCGTTCGCAGTTGCTCGCAATTATCACCAATATCCAAACATACTACTCTATCTAGGCATGGATTGATAAACGAACACGCTCACATAAAAAAAGACACGCACCGGTGTCTTTTTTTACTTATTCAGATTATTGCTTATGCAGATTGTTACTTATTCAGAGCTCTAGTACCTTCATAAGGGCAACTTTACCGTTAAAGCTGATCGGTTTTTTTGGGTAATTTGCTGTCTTTTTTTAAATTGACGTCCGCTTTAGGCTGCGACGCTAATGAGCCATTATCAGGCTGTCCAACGAGGTTTGGATTTTCTGTCAGATAATTGCCAGTGGTTAATTGAACCGTTGCCTGCGTGTCTTCTGCACTACGGCTGCGTGCTTTGTCCAAACTTGACTCAAACGCGCCGCGAATAAGTTGCCAGACAAAACCAACAAACAAGCCAACCACTAACACCACCAGTATCGGTAGCATATTAGCAACTGCGCCCGCCATATCCTTCATCATGATGGCATAGACGACACCAATGCTCGCCGGCGCGATCACACTAGGATCGCCAAGGGTGGTGCCTGGTGCCAACAACACAGCAAACAGTATCATCCAGCTCATACCACCGAGTGGCCGTGGTAGCATGCGAGCGACCAACAACCATAATACCAACACAATCACGACACCACCAAGATACGCATACATCGGTAAGTCTGCGGGTGGCACATCTTTTACCAGCTGTCCCCACCAGATAGTAATCTCACCGAGAATATCACTGATGGCTTCTAGCGGTAAGCTGTTTACGATATTTTTTAACCAGTCCATGCGTGTTTAGTTACCTGCGTTTATAAACCTAGCAAGACGTTGTGCGCCTAGCAGTAGCTACAATAGCTATATGGTACGTTCTGTCGTACTAAAAATAAGACCGAATACATCATCGACATGTACGCTTGATAGGTTCTAGTTTATCACGACTTCTTAATAAAAAGCATGCTGCCCATTGCTGAGACCTGTTTTTTTATCGCTTACTCAAAGAAAAGAATGAAGTGTACTTGCCTATTAATCGTTGCAAAAAAGCATGTTAGTCGTAAATATTGTCCTGCGCTTCGCGTGCACGTAACTCTGCTTGCCGGCGCATAACGTCTTGTGGCGGCATCTGTACAAAGTATCCTTGCGCTTGTAACTTTGCCAATACCTCTGCTTTATCAACGCGCGCAAGCGTCGGTGTCGCCCCTAAATCTAGATGCATCACAAACTTACTGCGACCTAAACCAGCACGAAAATCTTTGGGTAACACGCCAAGCCAGTCCTTCAGCTCGTCGGTGTCATCAGGATAATCAGGGCGAGCAATATAGACATACATACCGTCATGTTTGGAAAATTTATAAATATCACAATGCATAAGGACCACCTATCAGAAACTATAGGCGTAGGTTAGCATAATTTCGCTAAATTTCAGTAGTCGCTTTACGTTCTGCTATGGTAAACCATGCCAAAATTATGCGCTGTCATAAAGACTAAAGCGTTCAACTTATCGATACTTCGACCGTTTATTCTAACAATAATGTCGTTTTCGACAAAATTATGCACTTTAATGCGGTTGATGACTTGTAAAAGTGCCCTGAACCTTTCATAATAAAAGCGTTTTTCAGGAGAGAGTCTGCGGGCGCAACTGTTGTATCAGACCGTATTGGTCATACCACGTTGCACGTTGCCACCAGACCACCGAAGGCGCATCCACCCTGCCAATCGCTCAGGTAAAAGGACTGAAAAGCACATGTCATCTTTGTTTGCTGTGATGCCATCATTTGTGCATCACATACTCAAGCATTGGGCATAACAAATCTGGAGAGCGGTAAGGACGGACGACGTCTTACCCACCGAAGGGGAGAAAATACGCTATCATCAGTGATAGGTCTTTTAAAGCCAAGCTCTTTATATATTTTTTAGAGCTGCCTTTAAAACCATGATGATTCGTGTTGAAAATCTCAGGTCACAGGACAGATAGGGCTTTTGCTTAAACCGACGTTCAGCGTTTGTTTGGCTTATTGCTCTATCTTTATTTTCTGTGCCGCCCTTGGTTGCAATGCTTGCACCCTGCAATATTGCTTCTCTCTACTATGATACTGCACATCGCTCATTACTCTACCGAGTACGACTGATGTACACATAAGGATTTGTTATGACCGATACCCACTCTCAAGAAACTCACGCTCAAAATACTCAAGCACCGCAGCGCACGCCCCTTTACCAGTCTCACGTCGATAGTGAGGGCAAACTGGTGGATTTTTCTGGTTGGGAATTACCCATTCATTACGGTTCACAAATCGAAGAGCATGAAGCGGTGCGTACCGATGCTGGCATGTTTGATGTCTCACACATGGTCGTCGCTGATATCAAAGGTGGTGATGCCAAAGCTTGGCTACAGAAACTATTGGCCAATGATGTTGATAAACTAAAAACCGTCGGTAAAGCGCTATATTCTGGCATGCTCAACGAGCAAGGCGGCGTCATTGATGACCTAATCGTTTACTTAATGAATGAAGAGGCTACCGAATATCGTATCGTCTCAAACGCGGCTACTCGTGATAAAGACATGGCACAATTTGAAAAAGTCGCCGAAGGTTTTGACATCAATATTACTGAGCGTCCAGAGCTTGCCATGATTGCCGTGCAAGGACCAAATGCGGTTGCAAAACTGGCACAAGCTAAACCTAGCTGGGCAGATACGTTGGCTGAACTTAAGCCTTTCGTTGGTGCTGACTTAACAGACATCGAAGGCGCTGATTGGTTCGTGGCTCGTACGGGTTACACTGGTGAAGATGGCGTCGAAGTGATTATGCATGGCGATGATGCTCCAGCATTCTTTGAATTATTAAAAGTCAATGGTGTGAAGCCAGCCGGCCTTGGCGCGCGCGACACGTTGCGCATGGAAGCCGGTATGAACCTCTATGGTCACGATATGGACGAGACCATTAGCCCTTACGAATGTAATATGGGTTGGACACTCGCATTAAAAGACGAGCGTGATTTTGTCGGTCGTGAAGCTTTAGTCAGCAAACGCCAGCAGTCAAAAGACGACAACACCGCCATGAAGCAAGTTGGCTTACTATTGACAACGCGCGGTGTATTACGTGAAGGTATGAGTGTGACTATCAATCAAGGCACGGACAATGAACAAACTGGGGTGATTACCAGTGGTACCTTCTCCCCTAGCCTAAAAAATTCGATTGCGATTGCCCGTGTCCCTGCCAGCTTATCAGATGATGACAATGTACAGGTCGATTTGCGTGGCAAAGGTAAGTTCGCTGATGTCCGCGTCCTTAAACTACCGTTTGTCCGTAATGGCAATCAGCAGTTTGACTCTTAGTCATCATAAATTCTATTATTAGCTTCCACTATTTTTGTAAACCATCCTCTATCACTTAGGAGAGAGACCATGAGCAATATCCCAGCAGAACTAAAATACATCGCCAGCCACGAGTGGCTACGCCTAGAAGACGACGGTACTATCACTGTTGGTATCACTGACCATGCTCAAGACCTATTGGGTGACGTGGTGTTTGTTGAACTTCCTGATGTTGGCGATACCATTGCCGTTGATGACGAAATCTCAGTCGTAGAGTCTGTAAAGGCTGCCTCTGACGTCTATGCGCCTATTTCAGGTGAAGTCGTTGCCATCAATGAAGCACTAGAAGATGATCCAGAAATCATCAACTCTGACCCATACGGTGAAGGTTGGTTCTTTAGAATGAAGCCTGACAATATTGCTGATTACGAAGCATTGCTAACCGCTGATGAGTACGAAAACGAGCTGTAGTCAATCCACTATAAAAGTGTTACAGCGTTAACCTCGCTTGAAGTATGATCTATACATCTGCATTCGGTTGCCTTGTACCACTTTTAAATTGAATCGATTCTATAATCTGATTCTTATTCTCTCGCTTGAAAGCGGTATTTGACTGAACTGAAATACCGCTATTTGTAATCTAAAAAAATGTAACTTAAAAATACAACTAGAAAAATATAATTTACTATGACAGATATTGGCATCAGCTGGTATCTGACCGCTTTTTCCCAAAACACTTATCGCTCAATTTATTACGTCTAATCGCTATCTGATTTATTCATATCAATCACTTGTCAGACGCTATTGAGCAGACACACTCAATACTGACCGAGTTGATCACTTAATCCCCAGCATGGATCCTAATATGACTTCCAACTCTGATAACAACGACAATATTGCCACACCCAAACACACACCGCAGCTGCAAGCGTTTCGTGAAGTGGTCGAGTCACGCCGTTCCGTGCGTCGCTTTACTGACACACTGATACCTGACGATGTGTTAGCAGATTGTCTGCGTTTGGCCATGCTAGCGCCGAACTCGAGCAATCTACAGCCGTGGGAATTTTATGTGATCGATGATGCGGATAAGCGCAAACGTACGGTCAAAAACTGCATGAATCAAAATGCGGCAAAAACGGCAGCGCGCTTGATTGCGGTCGTTGCGCGTACGGATATCTGGCAAGATCACGCCCAGCAAATCTTACGTGAATATCCTGAATCGCCAGTGCCCAAAAAAGTCAAAGACTACTACACCAAAGTCGTCGCCATGGACTTTTTGCGAGGGCCAGCCAACGTGGTGTCAGCGGCAAAATGGAGTGCTACTCAAGTATTTAGACGGGTAAAAGGGCCGATCAAGTCACCTTACTATACTTTCGAAGACACCAAAAACTGGGCCACCAACAATACGGCACTGGCTGCTGAAAACTTAATGCTGGCACTACGTGCGCACGGCTTTGATAGCTGTCCGATGGGCGGCTTCGATGAGCCTGCCATGAAGCGCCTGTTAGGTTTAAGCGATGATCAGCACATCATTATGATGATTGGTGCTGGCGAACGCGCTGACAATGGCATTTACAGTAGCCAGTTCCGCTTTGACCAAGAACAGTTTGTCCATTACGTTTAATTAACCCTAACGTTATTTTATTTAAGTCAATCCCTTTATTACTCCCTTAACCAAGGACTGTCATGACTATCTCTCAAAACCCAACGTTTGATACCTTTCAAGGTTTATTTAACGAAGCTGAATTTGTCTATCGTCATTTAGGCTCAAATGAGACCAAACAAGCTGATCTGCTCAGTACAATTGGTTATAAAGACATGGCGAGCTTTATCAATGATACGGTGCCTGAGCCCGTACGCTTGCACAAAGACTTAGACTTGCCACTGGCGATGAGTGAGCACGCCGCGTTGGCTAAATTGCGCGCCATGGCAGATAATATCACCGTTAATAAAAGCTACATCGGTCAAGGCTATTCACCTGTACGTATGCCTGCGGTTATTCAGCGTAATGTGCTTGAAAATCCAGGTTGGTATACCGCTTACACCCCTTATCAAGCGGAAATTGCTCAAGGTCGTCTAGAAGCCTTACTTAACTTCCAGCAAGTTTGTATCGATTTGACTGGTCTAGAAATGGCTGGGGCATCGTTACTTGACGAAGCCACTGCTGCTGCTGAAGCCATGGCCATGTCAAAGCGGGTGAGCAAAAGCAAATCAAATCAGTTTTTTGTTGATGACCGCATTTATCCACAAACCTTAGATGTCATCAATACTCGTGCCAAGTATTTTGGTTGGGAAGTGGTCGTTGGTGATTTTGAAACCGCTAAATCAGGTGATTATTTTGGGGCATTATTCCAATACGTCGGTGTTGAGGGCGATGTAAAAGACCTAACCGACGTCATCGCTGCGGTGAAGAAAAACAAAACCTACGTCAGCGTCGTCAGTGACATCATGAGCTTAGTATTACTAAAATCACCAGCCGATATGGGCGCAGACGTAGCGTTAGGTAGCACTCAGCGCTTTGGTATCCCAATGGGCTTTGGTGGTCCACATGCCGCTTATTTTGCGTTCTCTGATAAAGCCAAGCGCTCAGCACCTGGCCGTATCATTGGCGTCTCAAAAGATTCGCAAGGCAATACGGCATTACGTATGGCATTACAAACTCGTGAACAGCATATCCGCCGCGAAAAAGCCAACTCAAACATCTGTACCTCGCAAGTATTGCTGGCGAACCTAGCAGGTATGTACGCAGTTTATCATGGTCCAGGTGGCGTGAAGCGTATCGCCACACGTATCCATGCTTTTGCCACAGCCTTCGCCAATGTCATTAGAGAAGCTAATGACAGCAACTTAAGCGTGGTACATGATCAGTTCTTTGATACCGTCGTTATCGATTGCGGTTCAGAAAAACTGGCGACGCAAATCTTTGAAAATGCGGACAATGTTGGTTATAACTTATGGCGTCTCGATGATAACAAACTGTGTGTCGCCTTTAGTGAAACCAGTGATCAGCAAGACTTTACGGTGTTAACCCAACTGTTCGTGAGTAAGTCGCATGATTTGCCTGAGACTGCTAGCCTGTCACTTGATAGTGCACATTTACGTACCGACGACATCTTAACCCATCCGGTATTTAACACGCATCATACCGAGCATGAGATGCTGCGCTACTTAAAATCGCTCGAAGACAAAGATTTGGCGATGAACCGCAGTATGATTTCACTCGGTAGCTGTACCATGAAACTGAACGCAACCAGTGAGATGCTACCGATTACGTGGCCTGAATTTGCCAATGTGCATCCATTTGCACCGCGCGATCAAGTCACCGGCTACATTGACATGATTGATAGCCTACAAGACCAACTCAAAGCCATTACTGGTTTTGATGATGTGTCTATGCAGCCAAACTCTGGTGCGTCAGGTGAATATGCTGGCCTACTGGCGATTCGCCGCTATCATGAATCATTGGGCGAGACCAATCGTGATGTCTGTCTCATTCCAATGTCAGCGCACGGTACCAACCCTGCGACTGCCATGATGATGGGCATGCAAGTCGTCGTGGTCAAAACGGATGAAAATGGCAACGTTGATATCGAAGATTTGACCGCTAAATGTGAGGAGCATAGCGCCAATCTAGGTGCATTGATGATTACTTACCCGTCGACGCATGGTGTGTTCGAAGAAGGTATCCGTCATATTTGTGATTTGATTCATAAACATGGCGGCCAAGTCTATATGGATGGTGCCAATATGAATGCGCAGGTCGGCATGATGCAGCCTGCGGATGTCGGTGCAGACGTCCTACATATGAACTTGCATAAAACCTTCTGTATCCCACATGGCGGCGGTGGTCCTGGTATGGGCCCTATCGGTATGAAGGCACATTTAGCACCATTTATGGCCAACCATACGCTAAGCCCTGTACATAATGCCCAAAAAGACTGTTCTGCCGTATCGGCAGCGCCTTATGGCTCAGCCAGCATTTTACCAATTTCATGGATGTATATTGCCATGATGGGCCGTGATGGTCTGCTTAAAGCCACTGAGCTTGCGCTATTGAATGCTAATTATGTTGCCGCGCAATTAAAAGATCATTACCCTGTGTTATATGCTGGCAAAAATGGTCGCGTCGCGCACGAATGTATTATCGATATTCGTCCGCTAAAGGAAGAAACTGGCATCAGCGAAAGCGATATTGCCAAGCGCTTGATGGATTATGGTTTCCATTCACCAACCATGAGCTTCCCAGTGGCTGGCACTCTGATGATTGAGCCAACTGAATCTGAATCTAAAGAAGAGTTAGATCGCTTTATCAGTGCGCTAAAATCTATCAAAGCTGAAGCGATGAAAGCCAAAGCAGGCGAGGACAACTGGACGCTAGAAGATAACCCACTTGTCAATGCACCGCATACTGCCGCTATGGTCACCAATAGCGAGTGGACGCATCCATACAGCCGCGATGTTGCCGCATTCCCATTGCCTTATGTACGTGCTCATAAGTTCTGGCCAAGTGTTGCTCGTATTGACGATGCTTATGGCGATAAGAACCTCATGTGTTCTTGCCCAAGTATCGAAAACTATATGTAGTTTTCAAATAAGTATGAACAGTTGATATAAAAATAAACCTCCAAGTCAGCAGCTGATTTGGAGGTTTTTATTTTGTATATACTTTATCTGACTTGTTATGCTCTTAGCATGGTTAACTCTAAATAAAACAAAAGATGATCAGAATAGCCTGCTACTAATACATGTTTTCCTTGCTTGCTGTGCGACTTCGTCACTGTAGATGCTACGTAAAACTTATCTCAAAAGCACTGAATTCTTTTTAAATTTAATCAACTATAGTTAATTAAAATCACAATTGTATCTATAAGCAAACGCTTTATAATAATGACCTTCTTATTTAATCTTATGTGGAATAGCTAAAATGACTCGTGCAAATAAAAATACGACAGTGTCTAATCACGAGCCCATTCAGATTGAAGGTGTCATACTCATAGCAGGCATCATGTTTTTTGCTGCTCTAGCCACAGTTATCAGTATCTATTTTAATGACTATAAGTTAAACATCAGCTGTGAAAAAAAACGACACAACGAAATCGCAATCTGTCAAGTTGTTAAAGTAAACCTACTTGACCAGAAGACTGTGTTATTTGATGATCAACCTATTACTACTGCTAATATATCAGGAGTATTCGTTTTTAACAGGAATCCTAGCGCAGTTAGTAATAGCTTCCAAAAAACGCTGTGCAAAGCTCAATTATATGGTACTTATGGAGAAGTAATTTGGAAAACTCAGTATTCTAATAGATCGTGGCAACAAAACTGCTTTGGATATGATGATAGTGGCGCTTTTATAGATTACTTAGAAAATCAAGAAATTGCAGAAAACAGAAAGCTCAGTCACAACTACCAACTTGTTATCTATAAACATTGGGATAAGTATTTACTAAGCTTTCTAGGTTGGGCACTGGTTTGCTCAATTATCTTTAGTATATATTGCCATATAAGGTTGGAAATAGAGCTCCGCAAAATGCGTCGGTAATCCCCCCTAAAAAAAAGAACACTTAGAAGTAGAGATTAACTGCTAAAATATATCAGCAGGAGAATCCTATGAAAAAGACCCGTTTTAGCGACAACCAAATCGTCAACATCTTAAAGCAAGCCGAACAAGGCGTTCCTATCACCGAGCTATGCCGTGAGCATAACATCAGCCAAAGCACCTTTTATAACTGGCGCTCAAAGTATGGCGGCATGGACGCCTCTTTGATTGCTCGTCTTAAAGCACTTGAGACTGAAAACGCACGTCTTAAGAAGATGTACGCTGACGAATGTCTTAAATCCGATATATTGCAGGACGCCATGACAAAAAAGTGGTAGCGCCACAAAGGCGCAGACAGCTCGCTTGTCACTATATTGAAGCGCGTAATATTAGCATACGCCGTGCTTGCTTGATCTTTAACATCAGCGTCACCTGTTACTATCACAAGTCAGTGGCAACAGACGAGAATAAGCACATAGCCGACTTACTGATCAAACTGACCAATGAAAACAAGAACTGGGGCTTTGGCTTATGTTTTTTAACCCTACGTAACGTCATGGGACTGCCGTACAATCACAAGCGCGTGTATCGCATCTACTGTGAGCTTGAATTAAACCTTAGAATCAAGCCTAAACGTCGCATTAAACGTGCTAAACCCGTTCCACTGGCTGTACCTGACCAGATCAACCACAGCTGGAGCATGGACTTTATGCACGACGGCTTAACCGATGGGCGTGCCTTTAGACTGTTTAATGTGATTGATGATTATAACCGTGAAGCATTAACGGTTGAAGTTGATTTCTCACTACCGGCGCAAAGGGTCATACGCAGTCTCAATCAGCTCATTGAATGTCGAGGCAAACCTGTGCAGATAAGATGCGATAATGGCCCTGAATACATCAGCAATGCGCTCAAAGATTGGGCTGAGCAGCAAGGCATCACTATTAGTTATATTGAGCCTGGCAATCCACAGCAAAATGCTTATGTAGAGCGCTTTAACAGAACGATGAGGTATGATTGGTTAAATCAGGAACTGTTTGATAATCTAGAGCAGGTACGCGCACAAGCAGAAAACTGGTTATACCATTATAATCATGAGCGCCCGAATATGGGCAATGGCGGCTTTACGCCAATACAGAAACTGAATCAGGCAGCTTAATTCTATTTATTAGGTGTCTTAGGTTTGGGAGGGTTACCCGTCAAACTTGAGCTAGATTTAATATACATAGATTATATGAGTTATAAAGACTGATTCTTCATGTTTTTAGCATTCTTTTTCATATGTTACCAAAACTATTTTTACTTTGTTGGAAAGTGCCATGCCACAAAAAAACTGCGTCATTCTCATCCATGGTCTGCATCAAACCGCTTGGATCATGCGACCACTGGCCAAACGCTTGCAAGCAACAGGATTTGATACTCATCAATTCGGTTATCGTAGTATGCGTGACGGCATCAAAACCAATAGTGCCCGATTAAATGACTGGCTAGAAAACCATCATCATCCAGACCAGCCAATCGATTTGGTCGGTCATAGTTTGGGCGGTTTAATTATTCGCGATTTTGTCACTGCGTATCCGCAATGGCAAATTGGACGGTGCGTCACACTAGGTACGCCGCATATGGGTAGCATTTGTGCGGATTATATTTGGCGCTTGATCCCAGCTGTGGTGGGACGCTCATATATCGATGCATTAGATGGAACCGTCGCACCTTTACCAAAACACATTGAGCTTGGTGTGATTGCAGGGAATCGCCCGTATGGTTTGGGACAGTTATTTTTGCATCATCATAACCGCAAACTGCGTAAAGCAGATGTGCCACCATTGAAGCAGCAACTTGACCACGATGGCACAGTGTATGTAGAAGAAACCAAAATGGAGGCAGCAGTCGATCATATCGTCATGCCAGTCTCACATACCGGCATGTTAGTTAACAAAGAAGTCGCTAAACAAGCCTTTTACTTTCTAGAGCATGGGAAGTTTGAGCGTTAGATTAGAAAAAAACTAGATAACAAGTTAGATTTAAATTGAGTATAAACTAATGAGCAATAATGAATTTGATCCAAATAAATATAGTTATTTAGAGACTAAACCAAATAATCTTAAAATATTAATTGTTATAATACTCTGCTCTGGCTTATTTGGTGTCTACTCATATTTTAGCGACAAGTCCAAAGTCATAAAGTTAAATGAGCCACCTTTAGACCCTTTTTGGAGTTTTGTTGTTAGTAACGAGCAAGTAGAAGTGTATACTGATTTAGTCAATGTAAATATGGAAAATCAAGACTCTGATAAAGTAGATTATTGGGAAAAGATAGTTATGCTAAACGGATTTGAAGTAAGTGACGACATCAACGATCAAATACTATTGGATTTTGACAAACCTTTAGAGACTATTATTAGTCACTTCTTAGTAGATTGTTCGAATAGTACTTATCAACGTTTAAATACAATTTATACTCAAGTTGATGGCAAAACACGATTTATGAATACATACGACGATCCGTTACCGGCTGTTGCCATCAATAATGATATGTTAAATTATTATAGTTCACAGTATGCTTGTCAAATTAAAGATATGGACATCGCACAACGACTGGCTACGGTCGAATAATCTATTGGTTAACAACAATCGCTTTACTTAACACCCATGCCTTGCTGTAATTCAGTTTTGTGCTTCTCAATTACTGGTATCAAGGTTTGCGTCACCCACTCATTGCGCCAGCCTTTTAAGCCTTCTGGTAGCTTGCTTAAATCTTTATCAAATGCAATCACTTCATACAGCTGCCCCAGCCATTTTTTACGCATTAATACATTAGCAGGCACGCCAATAGCTTCTGCTTGCTCATCGATCGCTTGTTGCACAGCCTTTGACAGCACTTTGTTTTTTGAGCGATAAGGCGGCAATAGACAGTCTGGATATTCAGCAGGATGCAGATTTTTTGCCTCTTTTATTACTTTAAGCAACTCTTCGCCATACAGTCGCAACATGCTACGGTGCATCGTAGTTTTATGCGCCAACTCGCGCATGCTGGTTGGCTTTTCAGTGATAATCTCGCGTACAGCTTGTTTCTTAATCACAAAAGTGCGCGGCTGATTGGTCGAACGCGCCAGCTCTTCTCGCCAAGTCGCCACCGCTTTTAATATCGCCATTTGCTGCGAGTTATAGCGATAATCAGCCATCGTTAAGTACATCGCTTCGTCCTCAACATGCTGAGCGTCGTACAAATCGCTGGCATAAAGCTGACAATCCGCCCAGACATATTCAAACAGTCCTTGCTTTTTTAGCTCGTATTCGAGGCTCAAATAAAGCGCTGGCAAGAAGCGTACGTCATCAATCGCATATTGCTCTTGCTCATCTGAGAGCGGACGCTGTAGCCAGTCCGACTGACTTTGTTCTTTATCGATGTGCATATCTAACTGATCATCGAGCGCTTGCTGATAGCCCATTTGCAACTGTCCCGTCAAATAAGACAACGCAATTTGCGTATCAAAGATATTGGTCAATGGCGGGCAACCAGACAACAGATAAAAAATCCCCAAATCTTCACCACAAGCATGCCAAATCGCTACGTCAACTTCGCTAAGCGCTTGCCAAAAATCAGCCAACTGCAATTGCGGCGCATCCAATAAATATACATGATTGCCGGTATTTAGCTGTACCAATGCCAAGCGTGGATAATAAGTATCGCGCTTGATAAACTCGGTATCTAACGCCACTCGCCCGCAAGTCGCCAATGCATCGATGACTTCAGCCAAACCATCTTGCTCACGCACCCACGTGATGGCAACTTCATCCGCAATATCCAATAATGCATCGATATTTGGTTCAGGCGGCACAGCTGTTGACGCTATATCAGTATTAATTGATTGCTTTGATGCATCGTCAGTAGCAGCAGTGTTGTCTGCACGGTTTGATTGGGTAGAAGCTGTTGAAGCTAATGAAGCATTGTTGGACACGGGCAGATACCTGCATAAATAGGAGAAAATAAAACGCCAAACTGCGTCTTAATGAAAGATAACAATAGTAGCAATTAAGCAATTATAACAAGTTCATAAAATAAAATGGGCAAGATTTGGGTTTTATAGAGAACTTATGAAATTGCTATAGAAAATACTATAAGAAGGAACGATTTTGCATCGCTTGTCCAAGGGTCATACTATCAAGGTACTCCAGCTCGCCACCCATCGGGACACCTTGTGCCAAACGCGTCACTTTATTGACATGACGGCCGACGGCTTCGCTGATAAAGTGGGCGGTGGTCTGCCCTTCGACAGTCGTACCCGTTGCCAAGATCAATTCCTCAACAGGCTCTTGCTTAACCCGCCAGACCAGTTGATCGATATTTAAATCATCAGCGCTAATACCATCAATCGGTGATAAATGACCGCCTAAAACAAAGTAGCGACCACGATAACCTGCCGTTTGCTCGATAGCCATCACATCTGCTGCGGTTTCGACCACGCATAATAGGCCATCATCACGCCTTGGGTCTTGGCATAGTGGACAAACGGCCTCGTCACTAAAACTGTGACAGCGCTCGCACTCAACGATATCACGCATCGCCTCATCAAGCGCTTGCGCCAGTGCCATGCCTTGTGGACGTTTTTTGGTGAGCAGATGCAGCGCCATACGTTGGGCACTTTTTTGACCCACACCCGGCAAAATGCGCAGTTGTTTGACCAGTTGATCAAATTTGGCTGTCAGCAAAGTAACTTCCTTTATTTAACTTAATTTATAAACCGTAGCTATAAAAATGGGGTCGTATCGTGTCGATAACAACCCCATTTTTGTCTTCAATATGCAGTATTTGGCACCTAAAAACTTAACCTTTACAAACTTAGTAGTTAAAAGGCAGTTGCTTAGAACATACCTTGCATACCTGGTGGCAGACCCATACCTGAGGTCGCGCCTGCCATCGTTTCTTCGTACAGCTCATCCGCTTGACGCACCGCGTCATTGATAGCCGCAGCGATTAAGTCTTCGATCATATCCGGCTCATCTTCAAGCAAGCTTGGATCGATGGTCAAACGCTTAACCACATGTCGACCCGTCATAGTGACTTTTACCAAACCACTGCCCGCTTCAGCTTGCACTTCTTTATTGGCCAGCTCTTTTTTAGCATTTTCAACGTTTGCTTCGACTTTCTTTTGCATCGTTTGTGCTTGTTGCATCAATGCTTGGATATTCATAGTTGCCTCTTTGTCTTTATAGTAATGAGTAATATAGTAATGAGTAATTTTTATTAACGTAGATCATAACGTAAATTTTATGCGTTAACGGTGATTATACCGTTATCTTTACAAACTGTCTAAACCACGCGCCAAATCTTTAATGATGTCTTCTACATCTTCCAAGCCGACCGACAGACGAATAAGGCCGTCTTTGACGCCTGCTTCTGCTCGTGCTTCAGGCGTCAGGCGAAAATGGGTAGTGGTCGCCGGATGGGTAATCGTGGTTTTGGCGTCGCCCAAATTATTGGTGATAGAGACCATTTGCGTGGAATCTATCACATGCCATGCAGCGGCTTTTGAATCCTGACTATTTGAATCAGTGCTAGCAGATGGTTTGACTTCAAAACCCATAATAGCACCATAGCCGCCTTTCATATGATGTTGACGCGTCGCCAGTTCATGCGCAGGATGATCGCTCAAACCTGAAAAGTGCACCGTGCTGACATTGGGATGATTGACCAAAAAATCCGCCACTTGATTGGCATTGTTGCAGTGCGCTTGCATACGCAATTTCAGCGTCTCAAGCCCCTTAGTAAAGACCCACGCGTTGAACGGGCTCATGCTGATACCGCCTGAGCGCACCACGGTAAAGGCCTCTTGCATCAGCGCATCGCTACCGACCAAGGCACCGCCCAATACACGACCTTGCCCGTCTAAATACTTGGTCGCAGAATGTATCACCACATCGGCACCCAAGTCGAGTGGACGCTGCAGCGCTGGCGTGGCAAAGCAATTATCCACCACCAATAAGATATCGTTGGCCTTGCATAGCTTGCTTAAATAGTCGATATCACAAATCTGCGCCAATGGATTACTAGGACTCTCACAATAAATAACCTTGGTATTTGGCTGTACAGCCTTAGCCCACGCGTCATTATCGAAGCAATCGACATAGCTGACTTCCACACCGAACTTTGCCATATAATTATTAAATAGACCAATGGATGAGCCAAACAATTGATTGGCAGCAAGCAGATGATCGCCTGCTGTTAAATACGCCAAGCACATGGTCAAAATCGCCCCCATGCCTGAGGCTGTCGCCACCGCACGCTCACCATTTTCAAGCGCTGCCAAACGACGTTCAAAGGTACGCACGCTTGGATTGGTGTGGCGTGAGTAAACGTTGCCCGTCTTGTCACCATTAAAATGCGCTGCCGCGTCCGCCGCCGACTCATAAACATAGGAGCTGGTGGTAAAGATAGCCTCTGAATGCTCGCCTTCATCGGTGCGATGTTGCCCTGCACGCACAGCGATGGTCTGCATGCCATAATCAAGGTCTAAATTGAGCGCGTCACTGCGCCAGTTAGGATCTAATTTATTTAAATGGTTATCATCATGCGCTTGCGACTGACTCATAAATCTTCCGTTACTCTTGTTGGTAGTAAAATAATTCTTAGTAAAATGGTTGAGCATAAAATGACGGCTTATTCTCTAATTATCGACACCATTCATCAGCGTTATCATATCATGTCAACTTATTCCAAACATCTGGTTTCAGAGCACTACTAAATATTATTTTTGAATACGCTTTCGCAGAATACTAAAACCCGAAATTAGAGTTAAATGCGAGCTTAGTCAAGCGCTTAAGCCAAAAAATAACGTATTTATAATAGGCAGATAAGACAACAACTGCTAAGCTTAGCGACTATTTAAGCTTGGCCTAGGACGTTATTTTTATAAGCGTCATCATCAGTGCTATTATTTTATAAAGATGAACATATTCATTAAAATTTTAGCAGCATTCCAATAAATCAAGGCTCATTAGGGTTAATCAGTTATGTCGATGCTAAGTATAGAACCAAGCAATTTATCGCTCAGTCTAACACTCGGATTAACCTTAGGTCTTACTGGCTGCCAGAGTTTGCCTGAGAAGCCACATTTGCCTGAGAGCCAAGCGTTATCAGCGCGTGTTAATGCTTTATATCAGCAAGACAGCAAACCTAAAAATAATGACAGTACTAACAATAAGAATAATGGCGGTGAAAATACGGATCTGGTCGCGGCCATTAGTGAACAGAACAACGTTCACCCTGATTTGTCCGGCTATCATCCGATTGTGACTGGCGCCAATGCTTTTGCTTCGCGCAGTATCCTGACCGGTATGGCCACGCGCAATATCGATGTGCAATATTATATTTGGCACGATGATCAGGCCGGTCAGCTACTTTTAAAAGACTTATGGGAAGCAGCTGAGCGCGGCGTTATCGTGCGCTTATTGCTCGATGATTTTAATAATAACGCCAAGTTTGATCAGCGTTTATTACGTTTTGCCAGCCACCCAAACATCGCGGTGCGCATTATCAATCCGTTAATGCATCGTAAATTTCAGACCTTAAATTTTGTCACGGGCTTACCGCGTATCAATCGGCGTATGCACAATAAGAGCATGACCTTTGATAAGCAAATTACCATTATTGGCGGTCGAAATATCGGTGATGAATACTTAAGTAACAATCAAAACAGCCAATTTGCGGATTTAGATGTATTACTGATCGGCAAAGTAGTGGCCGATATCGATAATAGCTTTGCTAGCTACTGGTCCTCGCCCATCTCATTTGACATCGAAACGCTGGTAACCGCTGATAAAGGGACAAGTAAAGACTTCTTAGCGTCGTTAGACAAGCTCGATCAAGATGAAAAAAATAATACTCGCAGTAGTTTGGCTGTTTATAAGACCGCCATCGAAGACTCCTCTATCGATACTGATTTAATCAATAAGCAGGTGCCCTTTCGCTGGACGGATATGCAGTTTTTGAGTGATGATGTCGGCAAACTGACCAAAACCGTTCCTGCCAATACCAATTTGGTACATCAGCTGCGTACCTTGCTGGGCACGCCCACCAAGCGCTTGACTATTATTTCATCCTACTTCGTACCAACCAAAGATGGCGTTAAGACGCTGGTACAATTGGCCGAAGCAGGTATTGAAATCAAAATTTTGACCAATTCATTTGATGCAACCGATGTGACGGCGGTGCATTCTGGCTACAGTCAATGGCGTCCCAATTTGCTGCGCTCAGGGGTGAAAATCTACGAGCTTAAGTCCACCGCTGCGGAAGAAAAACGCGAAAACAAACTGTGGAAAGCTCGCAGCCAATCCTCAACCAGCTTACATGCCAAAACCTTTGCTGTGGATGATTATCAGGTGTTTATTGGCTCATACAATGTCGATCCGCGCTCTGCCAATATCAATACCGAAATGGGCGTCATTATTAATGATGAAGAACTGGCAAGCCAGCTACACGGTGCACTCAGCGATGATTTGTTAAATCAGGCGTATGAAGTCAAGTTGCTGGAGAGCGGTGCTTTACAGTGGCATACCATGGAAAATGGTAAAAAAGTGATTTACGATACAGAGCCGCGCGTTGATATGGGTGACCACGTTTGGCTGACCATCATGTCATGGCTGCCAATCGATTGGCTGCTATAGATTATAGGTTCCTTTTAACCAAATTTATAGCGTACTGAATGTCTGTCACTTATTTTAAGAGTCAGTGGCTCATTAGCCTTCGTATTCAAAAAGCCTTATTTTTATTATGCCGGCAAATCATTATCTATCTATATTGATTTGCCGGTTTTTATTATGGTCGGTTATCTAGATGATGACCGTCTTAACAATCAGTTTACTGTGTGGATGCGTGATCTATTATGCCGTCTCGTTCTCAATATGCTTTGATGTCTGCTAAAGACAAAAATATCGTGATGCTTATCAGCTTTAGCAGCGCGGTGACATTTTTTGACTTTTTGATTTATCTGTACATCGCAGATATCGTCTCGCTTGCTTTTTTTCCGGCTAGTACCAGTCCTACCGTCGCCAAGCTACAAGGGCTTGGCCTCTTTACGGTCGGTTATTTGGCACGGCCACTTGGCGGCATTATTTTTGGTCGTTATGGGGATATCAAAGGTCGAAAGCCCATATTACTTATAAGCTTGCTCGTCACTGCTGCCAGTTTATTAGCGATGGCATGTCTGCCGACGTATGCGCAGTGGGGCTTGGTTGCGCCCGCTTTATTTATTTTACTCAGGCTGGTACAGGGGATGGCTTATGGCCTATATGTACCTTTAGCATGGGTTTTTGTGGCGGAACATGTGCCGCGGCAGTATCTTTCTGTAGGTTGTAGCTATGTAACTGCCAGTTTCTTCGTCGGTGTATTATTTTCTAATGCCTTTTTTAGTTGGCTTACCGGAGCAATGACCCCTGAGCAGTTGACGGATTATGGCTGGCGGCTGCCATTTTTTATCGCCTCAATACTGAGCTTTTTGCCGTTACTTGCGTGGCGATTGATTGGTGAATCACCGTTTTTTATCGCGATGGAAAAATCGAAACCCAAGAGCTATTTTGCCAAGCCGCTTACCCTGCTCTTTAAAAATCACAAACATTCAGTATTTGTCGGCATGATGCTGACGTTGATTATTTCTAGCATTACGACTGTCGTCATTCTTTTATTACCAGAGTTAATAGAATTACGCTTTACTTTAGATACTGATTTGTTTGGATTTTCGCACAGTTTGGGTATTGTTTTTATGATTTTTGGCTGCATATTTTATGGCTTAGTGTCTAATCATGAGAATTTTGGCAAAATTTTGGTTGTTGGTTCTGCCTTGTTAATCGCTCAAATGCTTGCTTTCTTTTATCACTTGCAAGCAGGCGGCGACTATATCTTGATTATGTATGCGCTACTGGGCTTCTGTGCTGGCATTGTCGGTATGGTACCGGCTATTCTTGTGCAACTGTTTCCAACCAATGTGCGCCTTACCGGAATGGCTTTTTGTTATAATATCACCTATGGCATCGTGGGCGTACTTATACCTTTTGGGCTGGGCTATGCCACGTTATTTATCAGTTTTTCACCCGCTCTCTATATCGCCTTTATCGGCTTTATTGGCATTATCATGGGACTGTATTTTTACAACTTACCCCAGTTCAAAAGAATTGATCAGGTGGTCTAGCAAGGGCGTATTGAATATTCGCCCATTGTGCTTACGACACCTGTTGTCTCTATGCAAAACACTCACACTCAAAGAATAAAATATTAAGGCTTATTATCCATGGTTGATATGACCAATAAACGACTCTCAGTTGCCCCCATGATCGATTGGACGACGACGGATTATCGTTATTTTGCGCGACTTTTTAATCCGCACGTCTACTTATATACTGAAATGATCAGTACAGGGGCGCTGATACATGGTAATCGAGCACGGCATTTACGCTTTGACGCGATCGAGCAGCCTATCGTGCTGCAACTTGGCGGTGCAGATATTGATGAGATGACCCAGTGTGCCGAGTTCGCGCAACAGCATGGTTATGATGAGGTTAATATCAATGTTGGTTGCCCGTCGGATCGCGTCCAACATAATAAAATTGGCGCTTGTCTCATGGCCGAGCCAAATATTGTCGCTGACTTGGTCAAACACATGCAAACGGCGGTCGATATCCCAGTAACCGTCAAGCATCGTATTGGTATAGATGATTTTGATAGCTATGAGTTTATGGCAGATTTTGTGCAGACGGTCGCTGCTGCTGGTTGTACGCGCTTTATCGTCCACGCTCGCACCGCATGGCTACAAGGTCTTAGCCCCAAGCAAAATCGCGAAATTCCACCACTACGTTACGATGATGTCTACCGCCTCAAACAAGACTTTCCAGACCTTGATGTCGAGATAAACGGTGGTATCGAGACCGTCGCAGATATTCAAGCGCACTTGCAGCATATAGACGGTGTGATGATTGGCCGCGCCTTTTATCATAACCCTTATCTGCTAGCAGAAGCCAATAGCTTATGGGGTGAGCCTGCACCTAAGCGCTCAGATATATTGGCGCAGCTTTATCCTTATCTAGAAGAGCAACTGGCCAAAGGTGAAGCGCTGCCAACGATGACTCGGCATTATTTAGGATTATTTCAAGGGCTGACGGGAGCTCGCAAATGGCGACAGGCATTGAGTGGCAAACCTAAACTGACGATAGATGACGTTAAACAAGCAGCCGCTGAAGTCTTGGCATTAAACCCTGATGCATAGCTCTTTTTGATTAAGCAAATTCTCTTAAGAAAATTTTGATTAAGCGGTTTGCGCTAAATACTGCCCCATCGCTGCGCCATTATTGACAATGTGAAGCAGCATGGGCAGTAGCAGCGAGCCAGATTTGATACGGGCATAGCAAAATATCAATGCCAGCACCACGATAGTGCTGATTTCATAAACGCCATACTGCAAGTGAATCACCGCAAATATTACACTGGTGACGATACTAGCAATGATCGCCCCGCGCAGCTCTTGACTTGGTGAGGCGACGAATTGCTCAGTAATGGCCGACCATAGGATGCCGCGAAAGACCAGCTCTTCGTATAATGGCGCGACTATCACCATCGCAAATACTAGCAGCCACACTGAGCTGACGGACTGATATAACGGATCGACAAACACCAGTGGCGATTTATCAAGCCAGTAAGTCAGCGCCTGACTGCCAATCATAAATATCAATAATATACCTAGCATCCCAACGCCAACCGCGACTGAAAATGGATTAAGCGCAAGATAGCGCTGCCAATTACCGCCTTTTAACCGAATCAACATAACGATGAGGGCGACCAGCAATACACCGCCAATCATAATGGACACACTCACGACCGTGCCATTACTGCTGCCATAGAAAAACACATCAGCCACGTTTGCGCTTTTAATAGCCGGCAGCAGCAGCTTGCCTGCGATATAGACTCCTAGCAGTTGACTGATAAAGAATGCGACGACTATACCTATGGTCAGTAAAAACACTTCCAAGCGTGAAAATAACGGCAAACGCTTAGGCGAGTTTATCAGCCGTTGCTTGGCAGCACTAAAATGATTTGGCATAAAATGGTGACTCAGTGATATAGAGTATCAATGCTGACGACAACTTTATATTAGGACTAGGACACGCCCTAATCTGAGCAGTCAAATAAGTAGCGCGCATGATTTATTTTGGTAGTTGTTGCTTGATTAAGTCCAATACTTGCCGTGACACAGACTCTGGATACTCAAGCGGGAACATATGACCACCCGTATGGGTCGTATAAGGAATACCAAGTCGTGATTTTATTTGCTGCGGGAAACGGCGTTTTAAAAACAAGCTTTCTTCCCCAATAATGAGGGTAACTGGCGGCTTTGGGGCGCGGTTTGGCGTTAGCCAATACCATGAGGGATTGGTTCGAAAGACATCTACCTCAACGGACTTTGGAATCGCTAAGGTCACTTTGCCATCCGCACGCTCATGTAAACCGTGCTCAATGTAACCCTGAAAGCTACGCTCATCAAAGTTCTTAAAAAAACCTTTGTGACGCATTTTATCGTAGGCATCTTCGCGGCTATCCCAAACATCGCGGCGGTGCTTAGATACCCCAGCTGGAGATAGCTTATCCATCAAGCGGTTGTTCATCAATGGCAGCCTATCAGCCGTCTTTGCCAAATGCCAAAAAAAGCTGACTTTACCATAAATCCAAGGGGGATCCATTAATACTGCTTGAGCAAAGTGCTGGGGCTCACGGTACAATGCCTGCATGGTACACATAGCGCCCAGCGAATGTCCAACGGCCACGACTTGCGCGACACCATGCTTCTCACAAGTACTTTTCACACTATCGATAATTTGCTGAGTCAGACGGCGCCAGTGATCATCGACTGGATAGTCGGGATTAGTACCTAACATCGCAATATATTCAATCGTAAAAAACTCACTAAGACCTGCAAAAAACGCTTCATAAACCGCGCTTGGCATACCATTGGCATGGGCAAAATGTATCACGGGCTTCTTTGTTTTTTTAGAGACGGGTAGCGCTGCAAAAGTTTGCGAATTGATGTCACTCATAACAAGCTCTCATTGATTTTTATCATTATGGGATATTAAGGCGTATCTTTTATGGT
>NZ_PJBY01000106.1:0-73785 GCF_002836005.1 Psychrobacter sp. Sarcosine-3u-12 | reverse complement strand
ATAATATATAAAAAAGAACATGTGGAAGCTATGAAAAATGAAGGCAGACGGATTGACGGCTTGTTAGCTCACAAAAAATTTACATTATATGAGCATTACAATATTTTGAATGGTCAACATTATATTGATCTACGTGAAATATTGAATATTATGAATACCTTTCATAAGCAAAAAGCTAATAGTATCGAATATTTATCGCAGGATAATCCTGATAATTTAATGGATATTGGCTGGTAAAAACACATTCAGATAAGCTAAAAATTTATTTAACAAAACTATAAGAGAACACTATGACCCGAATTGAAAGCACTTTTGAAACCTTAAAAGCACAAAATAAAAAAGCCCTCATTCCTTATGTCATGGCAGGCGATCCCAATCCAGAGACGACAGTAAGCTTGCTTCATGACTTAGTAAAACATGGTGCAGATATGATCGAATTAGGCTTACCCTTCTCCGATCCAATGGCTGATGGCCCAGTCGTTGCCTTGGCAGGAGAGCGTGCATTAGCCGCAGGTACCAGTACGCGCGATGCGCTAAAAATGGTCGCTGAGTTTCGTCAGCAAGACAGCCAAACCCCAATCATTTTGATGGGCTATCTCAATCCCGTTGAAATCATCGGTTATGACAACTTTGTCGCATTATGCGAGCAGTGCGGCGTCGATGGTATTTTGATGGTTGATTTGCCACCAGCAGAGGCGGGCAGCTTCACCCAGCATTTGACTGACAACTCGATGAATGAGATTTTCTTATTATCGCCGACCACTTTGCCGGAGCGCCGCGAGCAAGTATTGACCCATTGTGGCGGCTATATTTATTACGTTTCGCTAAAAGGCGTCACCGGTTCAGCAACGCTCGATACAAATGATGTAGCGACTCAAGTGCAAGCGATTAAAGCCGAGACCGATTTGCCAGTATGCGTGGGTTTTGGTATTCGTGATGCGGCATCTGCCAAAGCAATCGGTGAGCATGCCGATGGTATTATTGTCGGTAGTGCGTTGGTGCAAAACTTTGCCGATATAGATGCAAGTGATGCGACTGCTGTTGCTGCTGCTCAGCAAAAAATCATGGCTAAGATGGACGAGCTACGCGGCGCGTTGGATAGCTTGAGCGCTTAGATTTATATAGTGATTGCCTGATATACCGATCGCTTATAAAAATTATCAGTAGAGTGAGTCGGGGACTTGATTCGCGAAATGAACGTATTTAGCGTCGCTATCCATCCAATATCTATCATTTAACATCTGCTATCAATACTGTATGGGTTTTATGGTCTTAACTTGAGAAATGGTCAATAGCGTAGCCACCTTAATTTACGGTTTATAAAGACTTAGTATTTATGAGCGCTTAGTATTTATAAACACAAAGTTAAATGACTTTGCTAAATTTAGTTTACGAGTGTAAACTAATATAATTATAATAGTGGTTGTTAAAATAGCATTTATTGATCGTTCTATAGATTGCTTGATATCGATAAGCATAATAGGTATCAATAAGTACAATAGACTGTCATATATGTACCTAAAGATAGATACGTAAAGATAGGTACGTAAACGTGTCGCATAACGGCTCATGTTATGCTGGTATTTGACGTTTGGTCTAGACAACCATTAAACTCTCAAGGACAAGGAAATGAGCCAACTTGTCGATAAGCCTTTGATGATGGCAAATAATATGACTGATACAATAACAAAACCTGACATGACTACGCCGAACAATACTGAAAAAACCAATGCCGAGCCGAACGGGAACACCGCTGGGCAATCGTGGTTTAATCGCCCGATACCGGGTATCAAGCAGCAATTGACAGCGCCTTTGACAGCAGTAGAGACTGAGCCGTCAACCAAGTGCAGTAATTGTCATTCGATGATTACTAACACGGCGCTTATTTTTAACTGTTATGTGTGCCCGCACTGCGATCATCATTTACCGATGAGTGCTCGTGAGCGTCTGCATTGGATATTGGATCAAGTAGATGGTGAGCTTGGGCAAGAGTTTACGGCAAAAGATCCGCTAAGATTCGTCGATAGTAAGCCATATCCAAAGCGCATGAGTGAAGCGCAAGAAAAAACAGGCGAATCTGAAGCGCTGATTGCTATGTATGGTAAGCTGCGCAATCTTGACGTCGTGGCTTGTGCTTTTGATTTCCGCTTTATGGGTGGCTCGATGGGCTCAGTCGTTGGCGATCGATTTGTTCAAGCGGCGGAAAAAGCGCTTGAAGAGAAAAAGCCGTTACTTTGCTTTGCAGCTTCAGGCGGCGCGCGTATGCAAGAAGGACTATTGTCTTTGATGCAAATGGCTCGGACCGCAGCGGCGATTGAACGCTTAAGAATTGCTGGCGTGCCGTATATCGTGGTACTGACCAACCCTGTTTATGGCGGTGTGACGGCATCGCTCGCGATGCTCGGTGATATTCATCTGGCAGAACCAAAAGCCATGATTGGCTTTGCTGGCAAGCGCGTGATTGAGCAAACGGTTCGTGAGACGCTAGAAGAGCCCTTCCAACGTGCCGAGTTCTTGTTAGAGCATGGCGTGGTCGATGAAGTGGTACATCGTCATCAGCTTATCGATACTATTTATCGCTTGCTAGCGAAATTATGTGGTGTTCCTAATGTTGATGCTTAGCACAGAATAATAAACATGAGCAGCTGATTCAGTTTATAACTGGCTAGTAGCGTGCTAATATCTCTAAAATATGCAAAACTCCTTAATAGCATTTATCGTCATATAACGGTAAATGCTATTTTTGGTTTTAGTTAGCAAATATACGGTCTTTATTTTCATAAAATTATATATAGGTTTGCGCCATGTCTGATTCTCTAGCCCCTAATCCTGATAGCCCCAATGACAAAGCCAGCCTAACGGAATGGCTAGATTACATGCAGCAGATACACGTCTCGGCGATAGATATGGGCTTATCACGAGTGTTGCCAGTCGCTGAAGCATTGGGTGTGGTAAAGTCAGCGCAAGACGATGCTTATGTATTTACCGTGGCAGGCACCAACGGTAAAGGCTCAACGACGGCAGTGATTGCACAGATGTGCCTAGCAGCGGGTTACAAGACAGCTCTCTATCAATCACCGCATCTGAGTGCTTTTAACGAGCGTGTACGTATCAATGGCGAAATGGTCAGCGATGAGATATTAATCAACGCTTTTTGCAAAGTAGAAGCGGCGCGATTACAGTGCGCTTTGACGTTGTCGTTTTTTGAGATGACCACATTGGCTGCATTATTGATATTTGCCGAAGCCGACTGTGATGTATGGGTGCTAGAAGTGGGACTCGGTGGTCGCTTAGATGTCGTCAATATTATTGACCCTGATATGGCAGTCATTACCAATATTGGCATCGATCATGTCGATTGGCTTGGTGACAATGTCGAAGATATTGGCCGCGAAAAAGCAGGTATCTTACGCAATGATATGCCTCTGATTTACGGCGCTACCAACATGCCAACCAGTGTGCAGCAGGCTATCGATAAGAATCAGGCGACTTGTTATCAAGTTGGCAAAGACTTCCATTATCGCGAGATCGATGCAATTACTTGGCAATATAGTAATGCTGCTGTTACTCTACAGTTGCCAAGACCAGCACTGTCACTAACCAATACTGCCAATGCCTTATCAGCAGTGCTGGCCAGTTCATTGGCTGTCGATATCGCTGCTATTGAGCAGGCGCTACAGACCGTTAAGCTTGCAGGGCGCTTTGACTATCGAGAGTTAGAGAATCGTCACTGGTTGTTTGATGTGGCACATAATGAGCAAGGCGTTGAGTTTTTATTAGCGCAATTACTACCGCTCTGGCAGCAACATGTGGCGAAGCAAAATAGTGATGAACAAACCAATAGCGCACCTGCAACTATCAAAATGCTCTTTTCTATGCTGGCGGATAAAGATATCGACAAGGTCGTTCAACGTTTGACCGAATCAGGCTTGCCGATTAGCGACTGGTTCATCGCTGAGATTGACTATCCGCGTGCGGCGAGTACTGAGCAGCTGCAACGTATCTTGAGCAACTATGTGGATAGTGCGCAAATACATGAATTTAAACGTTTATCAGAAGCGACCGATGCCGTTATAAATGGCAGTCAGGCGCAAGACCTCATTGTCGTTTGTGGTTCGTTCCATACCATTGGTGAGGTATTGGCAGCGTTTGAAGAATGAGAAATCAAGTGAAAATATGACCAGTTTAATGTTAGGGTCTATTGAACATTCAAGTATTAGGACTGCCAGTGCCACATTTGAATGTTCAATAGACCCTTATCTTAACAGCAGCGTGAGAGCAGACAGCATGAAAAATATACTTTATAATCAAAGAGCTTTTGCAAACAAATAGATTTATTATAAGATGCTTTATAAAAGGTATTTTCATAAAAAAGCGTTTTCATAAAAACGTGCTGTTATAAATATGACATAATCTTTGAGAGATGATGGCAGTAACGGGCGGCAGCGGCTAATTATCAAAACCACTTATCAAAACCACTGGTAGGATATTAGCCGATAGGGTTTTAACAATAACCGTGCCGACCAATCAACCTTATTACCAACTAAGAGACGTAAACGGATGAACTTTTCGAGACAAGCCTTATTGGGCATTGGGATGATTATCGGCGGTAGCGTAATGCTATATGCCATGGTGCAACAAATTGGTGACGGTAATAAACCTGAGCCCGTGACCGCGATGGTCGATAAGCCCAGTACCGAACAAGCGGCACCGCAGCCACTCACCACTGACATCGACACTGAAAAACGTATCCTAGCGCAAAAGCAAAAAGAACGGGCGGCGCGGGTAGCTGAGCAAGAAAAGCGGGCGCAGCAGTTTTTGACGGAGCAAGAGACTGCGGAGGCGCAAGCCTTGGCAAAATCGCGGGCGGAAAATCAGCAGTATATAGCCAATAGCGCGCCTGCTGCCGAAGATGACAACAGTTCAGCAGCTGCTCAAAATGTGGTTCAACCCTCAAGCGCACAGCCTAGTACCAATAATGAAGCAACTGTCGCTACGAGCGACAATGACAAGCAACAGGCCGCTCAAGCCCAGCAACAAGAAGCCAAAAGACAGGCCGCGCTAAAAGAACAAGCCGCTGCCAAAAAAGAAGCGGAAGCAAAGCGACAGGCTGAAGCCAAACGCCAAGCGGAAGCAAAAAAGCAAGCTGAGGCTCAGACTATGGCTGAGAAAAAGAAACAAGCGGTTGAACAAGCAGCAGAAGCTGCCAAGAATGAACCACCAAAATCGCCTTCTGACTATCAAGTAAAAAGAGGTGATGGGCTGATAAAACTGGCGCGGCAATACAACATGCCTGTAGAAGTCTTAGCACAAGCGAATAATCTTTCGCCATCGACATCGTTACAACTGGGTCAGAGTATTACCATTCCATCGCGTAAGCAGGTAGATCGTTTAGCACGTGAAGCAGCAGCAGCCGAACAGGCTCGTGAAGAGAAGCGTCAAAAAGAAGAGGCGCTCGCCAAGAAGTCGACTGATGCCAAACGTGAAGCGCAGCAGAAACTCAGTGAAGCCCGTAAAGAAGTCAAAGAGACAGACGCTAAAGGTAGCTTTGGGGTACAAGTTGCCCTGGCGAATGACCAAGCCAAAGCCGATGAATTGGCCAAAAAATTCAAGTCAGCAGGCTATCAAGTGAAGACTAGCGCTACCAGTCGTGGCGTCCGAGTCGTCGTCGGTCCTGAACGTGGTAAAGTCGCTGCCTTGGCACTAAAAGACAAAATCAATAGTGATCCCAAGGTAAATACGACGAGCGCTTGGGTACTTTACTGGCGTTAAAATACTAGCGTCCATCTTGCTGTAACTGATCATTATTGCTCAATAATCAACACTCTCTTAATTAGGTTCTTTTTCGTTCTAGCTAATTTTATTCAAACACGACATCTATTGTCGTGTTTTTTGTTTTAGTGTTTGCCCATTGAGGTAGGCTTAGCTACCATGCATACCGTTTATTATTTCTTTCTGTATAACCTGTCAACCTATAAGGGTTGCCCTGTTGTGATAGGCAAATACTGACTTCCTAAAGCTCATAATAGTCACGCTATACCGCCTCTCACGCTCCTACTGTATAAGGTAAAACCATGTCATTTGGCGTTATATTTTTAATGTTGGCCGTTGGATTCTTAGGGCTGATTACGTTACCAAAGCTGTTAGCAAGACTTGAAAGCGCCGAGCCTGATCCAAAGCCAGTACGCGGCGATGAGCTGGCCATTTGGCCATTTGCCCCAATGCCCATTATGACCGATACCGAGGTAATATTTTTTAATAAGTTAAAAAATGCGCTACCAGAATATCATATCTTTGTGCAAGTTCAGCTGTCACGCGTCATTGAAGCCAATAGTGATGAGACCTCTGAGCGTAGCTTTTGGTTCAATCGTATTTGCCGTCAAAGTGTGGATTATGTGATCGTTGATGTTGATGCCCAGACCACATTGCTGGCAATCGAGCTGGATGATTGGACGCATAGTAGTAAGGCACGGCAAAAGGCGGACGATAAAAAGGACAAAGCTTTAGCCAGTGCTGGCATTGCTATCGTGCGCTTTCACGCTGAGCGTATGCCCAGTGCCGATATGCTCAGATATGAGCTGATGCAGGTGATTGAAAATTATTGAGCGTTAGTAGATAAAACCTTTACGAGAAATGCTTAATCAGTCGCTTTTCTCATCATGCTGTTTCGGGTAAATGACGATGGGTCTATCACCTTCAAAGTATAATCCTGTTTTTAAGATACCGTTTTCAGAATGAATAAGTGCCGACGGACGTCCATCATAAAAGTCGCGTTTGCTAAACCATTCAATATAATGAGCAGCGCGCAACTCTCTGATATCAAGCGTCGCGAGAGTGCTCGTGTCGTACTTATCGCACCATTCGTGCATGGGAAAGCTTGGTGCTAGCCAAGATGGATAGACGAAATTAGTGATGTTCTTTGGTAAAAAGAACCGTCCTTTTATAATACCATAACGCTTATCAATTTTGACTTGCCCATGATTTTCGGTATCTACCCATACGGTGCGAAACTGCTTGGTTTGCATATGGGTCATTTTGCGCTGCAAATTGTCATTGGAGTTAATCCCTACCCAATTCTCCGGCTCAAATGGCGCTGATCCCATAAAAAACTTAATCGCCAGCTCCCAATGCTCAACCAGATTGTCTGCATGATTGTACAGAATCAAATCTAGCTCGCCAGTCGTCTGCTTACCGTTATACAGCTGCACATTACTGGCTAGCGTCTCGTAGGAATGTAAGCCGCGCTGAAAACCATCCTCTAACCAAAAAGACAATAATCCCTCAAAGTGAAAACCTAAGCGATTGGGACTCGGTCGCGTCACTAAGTAGCGCGTCAGCGCTTGATAAGCATTGGTGGTATCAAGCTCGTCTAAACGCGGTCGATAGGCCGCAAACTGCGCTTGCCAAAAACGTGTGCTATGTACCGATATGGTATGTGTATTCTGATGTGGTGCAAAGTCCAGCCATTCGGTTAAGACGTTAGGGCAGGCAAGCACATACGCTAAATCACGTACATAAGGTCGTCGGTACGCTTGCCAAGGGGCATCAACTAGCGTAGCAGAAGGCTGAGCAATCGGCTCGGACATAGGATGGACCAGCATAAGTGGTTGAGTAAAGTATAAGTTATTTACCCTAACTGCTCGCTCGCTAAAAGTCTATAGGCGCTCGTAACATGCTAAGATTGATACCATTAGACAGCCTATGTTTTTATTAGTGATCATATTAATTTAAGGAAAGCACATGAAATATCTTTTGCAAATTGACTTCCCGTATAGCGGACCCTTTGGTGATCAATTCTTTGAGTCTATGCAAGAGCTGGCCGAAGATATCGCAACCGAGCACGGTCTGGTGTATAAACTATGGACAGAAAATGAAGCAACGCAAGAAGCGGGCGGTATTTATGTGTTCGATAATTTGGACGATGCCAACAGATATTTAGAGAAGCACACTCAAAGACTGACTTCATTTGGTTTTAAAGATATCAAATCTAAAGTATTTATCATCAATGAAGCGTTAAGTGCAATCACTAAAGCGTCTTTGTAATACTTAATGAAGGATAATGAGCAAAAAAAAGCCAACCATTGAAAACAATGATTGGCTTTTCTCTTTACTACTATGTTTGGTCGGAACGGCAGGATTTGAACCTGCGACCACTACACCCCCAGTGTAGTGCGCTACCAGACTGCGCTACGCCCCGAATGACTGACTATTTTACGCAAAATTAGGCATATTGCAAGGGCTATTTATTTTAGCCAAAATCTATGACCCCAATTTACGTATTACAGTCAGCATAACCTATCGGCAAAACCAATTAGCAATTACCCTTAACCCAGTAGCTCTTTTAAGATTTGGTTTACTTGCTGTGGGTTGGCACTACCGCGACTGGCTTTCATGACTTGTCCGACCAGACCGTTAAAGGCCTTTTCTTTACCGCCACGATACTCATCCACCATGGCTTGATTTTTTGCAATGACTTCTTCAACGATGGCTTTAATAGCGCCTGTATCGGTTTCTTGCTTAAGCCCTTTTTCTTCGATGATTTTGTCAGCTGCATCATCAGCATCGCCGGCTTCACGCTCATAGAGCGCGCTAAAGACTTTCTTAGCCAATTTGCCAGATAGTGTATCGTCTTTGATACGCGCTAGCATACCTGCCAATTGCTTGGCGCTGATAGGGGAGTCGATGATGTCTTTGTCGTCTTTATTTAGCGCACCGAGTAGGTCGCCCATGATCCAGTTACCAGCCATTTTGGCATCTTTCTCACCAATCTCAGCGACGACATCTTCGAAGTAATCGGCAAGCTGACGACTACCCGTCAAAATACGGGCATCATATTCTGATAGACCAAGCGCTTCCTCAAAGCGTGCACGACGGGCAACTGGTAGCTCCGGCATTGCCGCACGAATGCTATCGACAGTATGTTGCTCGATACGCACTGGTAGCAGGTCAGGATCAGGGAAGTAGCGATAGTCGTTGGCATCTTCTTTGGTACGCATGGTACGGGTTTCGTCGCGCTCTGGGTCATAGAGCATCGTTGCTTGCACAACTTTACCACCGTCCTCAATGATGTCGATTTGACGCTCGATTTCACGATTGATGGCGCGTTCGATAAAGCGGAACGAGTTTAAGTTTTTGAGCTCAGTACGCGTGCCCAATTCTGCACCCGGCTTACGAATAGAGACGTTACAGTCACAGCGGAATGAACCCTCTGCCATAACCGCATCAGAGATACCAAGCCATGTGACCAGCTGGTGAATGGCTTTAATATAGGCCAGTGCTTCATGAGCCGAGCGCATATCAGGCTCAGAGACGATTTCGATTAATGGTGTACCAGCACGGTTCAAATCCACGCCCGTCATGCCATCGACGGCATCGTGTACTGACTTACCAGCGTCTTCTTCTAAATGCGCACGGGTGATGCCCATACGTTTTGGATATTCGTTCTTTTCACCTTCATTGACCACGACATCGATATAGCCTTCGCCAACGATAGGATTGGCCATTTGGGTGATTTGATAGCCTTTCGGTAAGTCAGGATAAAAGTAGTTTTTGCGGTCAAAGGTATTAAATAAACCCAGCTCAGCGTTGACACCGATACCGAATTTTAGCGCACGATCGACCACGCCAGCATTTAGAACTGGTAGGACACCGGGCAAGCCTAAATCTACGATACTGGCTTGGCTGTTTGGCTCATGACCAAAGTCAGTCGGTGCGCTAGAAAATATCTTACTTTCCGTATTGAGCTGGCAGTGGATTTCAATACCGATGACCACTTCATAACCATCGACGAACAGCTCTTTACGAACCTCATGTTCGCGGGCGGCATTATTATCAGTAGTAGTTGCTGTGTTCATTATACCGTCTCCTTCGCGATGGTAGAGTGTTGCAAATGATGGTCGGTGTGCTGCTGGAATAGATGCGCAGTGGCCAACAGCTTGCTTTCTTGCCAATACTGACCGATCAATTGTAAGCCAACAGGCAAGCCTTCAGACGTCAGACCAACAGGCTGACTGAGCGCTGGTAGACCGGCTAAGTTAACACCGATGGTATAGACATCGCCCAAATACATCGTTGCAGGGTCAAGATCTTCAGCGAGCTTATAAGCAGCGGTTGGTGCCGTTGGGCTGGCGATGACATCACAGTTGGCAAAGGCGTCTTCGAAGTCTTTGACGATTAAGCGACGTATTTTTTGTGCTTTAGTATAATAAGCATCAAAATAACCAGCAGATAGCGCGTAAGTACCGGTCAAGATACGGCGCTGTACTTCAGGGCCAAAGCCTTCAGAGCGTGAGCGCGTATACAGATCGATGAGATCGGTTGGGTTTTCACAGCGATAGCCAAAGCGTACACCATCGAAGCGTGACAGGTTTGAAGAGGCTTCAGCAGGGGCGAGCATATAATAAGTCGCCAGCGTGATATCAGGGTCAGTGATATTCACTTCCACAATCGTCGCGCCCAACTCTTCATATTTCTTTAGCGCAGCACGTACGGTGGTTTCTACTTCAGCGTCAAGCCCTTTGCTAAAGTATTCTTTAGCGACACCAATGCGTAGACCAGCAAATGGCTTATCACCAGCAGCAGCTTCTGCGTCATTAAGGTCTTGCACGTAGTCAGGCATATCATACTTAATAGAGGTCGCATCACGCGGATCATGACCAATCATTGGTTGTAATAGATAGGCGCAATCTTTAGCGCTACGACCCATGCTACCAGCTTGGTCAAGGCTTGAAGCATAGGCAATCATACCGAAGCGCGAGACGCGACCATAAGTGGGCTTGATACCGGTTAAGCCGCAAAATGAGGCAGGTTGACGAATAGAGCCACCAGTATCACTACCGGTTGCAACTGGCACAAAACCTGCGGCGACGGCAGCAGCACTACCACCCGATGAGCCACCAGGGACATGGTTAAGGTTCCAAGGGTTGTGCACCGCGCCATAATATGAGCTCTCATTATCCGAGCCCATCGCAAACTCATCCATATTGAGCTTGCCCAAGCTAATCATCCCCGCTTTATCGATGTTTGACACGATAGTGGCGTCATAAGGTGAGACAAAGTTATGTAGCATCTTTGAGCCACAAGTGGTCAGCACCCCTTGGGTACAAAAGATATCTTTGTGCGCCATCGGTACACCAAGCAGAGGACGCTTGTCGCCTTGAGCACGCATCTCGTCAGCTGCTTGCGCCTGTGCGCGGGCAGTTTCAGAAGTATTAGTGATAAAGCTGTTGATCTTGCTATCTAAGGCGTTGATGCGCTTGATATAGTGTTCGGTTAATTCCGCGCTGCTAAATTGTTTGTCTTGCAAGCCCGTAATAAGCTGCTGGGTACTCAATAGATGAAGTTCAGACATAAGGTGTCGTCCGTCAAAATGTTAATAGCATTAAATAGAATAAAATAAAGGCAGAAGTAAATAGAATAAATTATTCAATCACTTGTGGTACCAGATACAAGCCATCTTCAACAGCGGGGGCGACCGATTGGTTGCGCGCGCGGTTGATATCGTGTTTGGCGATATCGGCACGTAAGTCTTGGCAAACTTCATGAATATTTGATAGTGGTTTGACATCAGTCGTATCAACGTTGCTAAGAGTATGCATCAGCTTTAAGACTTTACTGATTTCATCGGCATAGCTATTGGCTGTCGTCTCATCGACACCTAAGCGCGCAAGGCTGGCAACTTCTAGGATTTCTTCACGGCTGACGTTGCTGTCAGACGTTGCTGGTTGCTGTGACATAGTTTCTCCAGTGCAGGACAGTTTTTGTTATAGTCAGAGCACTTTTAAACCGCTAGGGTGTTACACGCCCTAGATGTACTCAATGTACTATCTGCGGTCGGTCGCCTTGTAGCGATTCTAAAATTCCTTGACTATAGAGTAAATAGGTTCAAAAGTAGCGGTTAAAACGAGCGATTAATAAAGCCGCTAGTAATACCAATTATTAAAATAAAATAGCTATGAAAAGTAACGGTTATAACTAGCTACTAACATTGGTTACTGAAATTGGTTACTAAAACAAGAGTGTGATTATGAGCTTATTATAAAGCATCTGACCCAAGTTTACAGAGCTTGACGCTTGATTGCTGCACAATCTCAACCAAGTCGCGGGCATTTGTACAGACAGCATGATGATAGCCCAGACAATCATGGTAAAATTGACCGTATAGTTATGCAATCATTGGCAATCGCTCACCCGTTACAGTCAGAAATACGTTACAGTAGGCACTCGCTGCTGAGCAAAATTACTATATGCCTGTCGAGCCTTGTTATTGAATTAGACGGTGTTTCATTAAATGGATAGCTATGTGCCACTATTTCAAACTTTGTAACAACTTTTAGCGTTTAAGACCAAAATCCTGACTTACTGATGCAAATATCTGTGTTTTTTTTGAGCTAAATCGGTATAATTTAGCTCAGTTTTGTCATTGCATCATTATTGCTTAGGTTTGACTTGTCGCGATACCTCACTTTCGCCGTAAGTAATGTCTAACGACGACCTGCTCAACACTGACGAGTAACCCCTCAGTCAATCTCATTCGCCTCATTTGCCTTATTTGTAAAGCGCTGGATATATTAGTCATGAACCTGTTTGGATTTTTATCAAATAATATCGCAATCGACCTTGGTACTGCGAACACTCTTATTTTCATTCCTGGTAAAGGCGTGGTGCTCGATGAGCCTACGGTGGTCGCGCTACGAAGCAATCGTACCCATAACCCTACCGTCGCTGCAGTTGGCCTCGATGCCAAGCAGATGCTGGGTCGTACCCCTGCCAATATCACGGCGATTCGCCCGCTAAAAGACGGCGTGATTGCTGACTTTGAAGTGACCCAAAAAATGCTTAAGCACTTTATCGGCAAGGTAAAGGCGAAGCGTTTTATGGCACAGCCTAACGTCGTGGTTTGTGTGCCTTGCAAATCAACCCTCGTTGAGCGCAAAGCCATCCGTGAAGCGGTATCATCAGCGGGCGCGAGCAAAGTGCTCTTGCTAGAAGAGCCGATGGCAGCTGCGATTGGTGCCGGCATGCCAGTGCACGAAGCGAGTGGCTCAATGGTGGTTGATATCGGTGGTGGTACGACTGAGATCGCCGTTATTGCGCTATCAGGCTGCGTTTATGCCGAGTCGATTCGTATCGGTGGCGACATATTTGATGAAGCCATTATCACTCACGTACGCCGTACGCATGGTTGTGTGATTGGTGAAACGACGGCTGAACGTATCAAGCAAGAAGTAGGCTCAGCGCTGAACGAAGACAGCCAGCTAGAAGTTGAAGTACGCGGACGTAGCATGGCAGAAGGCGTACCCAAAACCTTTACTGTCAATTCAGAAGAAGTGCAAAAAGCCCTGAGCGATCCACTAAGCGGTATCGTTAGCGCGGTAAAAGCAGCACTTGAGCAAACACCACCTGAGCTATCATCAGATATTGCTGAGCGTGGTATTGTTTTGACTGGTGGCGGTGCGCTATTGCGTGATTTAGACAAACTTATTTCAAGAGAAACTGGTTTGCCAGTGACGGTCGCTGAAGACCCATTGACTTGTGTCAGTCGTGGTGGTGGTATCGCTCTCGACTTTATCAATAATAAAAGCTTAAACATGATTTTTGTTTAAACAGTTTTTATTGTTGATGTTCGTTGTTGATTGTGTCGATATTACTTTTCACTGACTATATTGATGTTCCAATGACCATTAAAACTAGCAGTGAACAGTCGCTGCAACGATAAAAGTAAAAAACGATAAATTAAAGGTAGCCAGTTGTGCTGCCTTTAATCGCATTAATGAATGCCAGCTACAAGCATTGTCCGTAAATGCTGATAACAATGTGATTGTTATCACTAGCGCTGGCTACTGCTCACATTAGAAACCCTTAATTAGATGACTTATGACGCCAAGTATTTTTGCACGCCAGCCACTTGCACTTCGTAAGGCTGCTATTGTATTGATAGTAGCGTTAATACTGATGTGGTTCGATAGCAAAAATCCAGAATGGTTCAATCCAGTGCGCAACACCAGCCACGCCGCTATGCAGCCTATCTATGAGTTGTCCTTATTGCCCAGCTATGCCAAACATTGGGCAAGTGGCAGCTTACAATCAAAAGAAGCGCTACGCCGCGAAAACATGCAGTTAAAGTCACAATTGATCCACGCGCAAGCCAAGCTTCAGCAGCAAGACTATATCTTGGCACAAAATGCGCGCTTACAGGGTATCTTGTCGACCACCAAGCCTGAACAGTTTGAGCTAAATTTGGCACAGGTTATCGGTACCGACACCAACTTACTCCGCCAAATCGTCGTGCTTAATAAAGGTGCGCAAGATGGCGTGCAAGTCGGACAGACAGTCATCGACGAAGACGGTATATTGGGACAGATTATCAATGTCTATCCCAATACCAGTCGCTTACTGCTCATTACTGATGAGCAGCAATCGGTAGCGGTCACGGTCAAGCGTACGGGTCAGCGGGCGATTGTGACCGGTCAAGGCATACCCACCTCGTTAAGTCTTAATTATGTATTCAAAACCTCAGACGTGCGCGTGGGTGACGAGCTGGTTTCTTCAGGTCTAGGCGGGCGTATTCCAGCAGGCTATCGAGTTGGTCGTATCGCTCATATCAAAGATACCCAAGCTGATAATTTTAGAAGTATTGAAGTCACGCCAGCAGCCAACTTTATCGATAATGCGTACGTATTAGTGCTACAAGACAAACTAATAGGCAAAAACAACCTCGGTACTAATGGCAATGGCAGCTGACACTCACATCATACCTAGTGAGCCATTTATGCACTTAGCCACTTGGCCTTGCTGTACCAATAGCATCATGTATACCCATACCTTTTTAGCCCTATTCTCTGCTAAATAGCCGCCGCCAAACATTCCTAAAGGTAAGTATCCATGGCGTATTCTGACTCTAAGCACCCAATTGGGCTCTTGCTCTTTGCCATTGTTGCAAGCTTCATCGTTGCCTCATCGCTCAATGTCTATCCATTAAGTCCTAGTATGGCTACCTTGCGTCCCATGGTAATGATCATGGTGCTGATTTTTTGGTTGCTGTTTCAACCGCGTTACGTTGGTATCTTTACCGCGTTTACTATTGGTTTAGTCGCAGATCTCTTGATGGACACCCATTTAGGTCAGCAAGCCTTTGCGGCGGTCATGGTGGCACTGGTCATCAAAATCAGTAGTATCTATGTCAGACAATTAAATACTGTCAATGCATGGCTTATCGCCTCATTAAGCTTGCTACTGTTTCAGCTGAGCTTGTGGATGCTACAGATGTTTATTCAAGATATCTTTGTGGCGCAGTCCGCCTTGTCTTTATTGATGAGCATAGTCAGCTGGCCGCTAGTGCTATTAGCGTTACGCAAATTTGTGCGTTAACCAATTAAGCCTCCATTCGATAATTAGTGTGGAGTGCCTTTCCGTTATGTCTTTATCAGCAAGATGATACAGTCAGTTGAATATAAAAAAGATACAGCATGACTGATATAGATTTTTTGCCGCCTCTGTCTGCGTAGATACAGCAAGCAAGAAAAATTTGTACCAGTCACGCATCATAAGGTTGTGTATCTATTTTATTTAGTATCGACTATAGCAATCATAAAATAAGAGAATAGCGATGGATATTATTTTAGCATCTGGTTCGCCGCGTCGTCGTGAGCTGCTAGCCAAAGCGCAGCTAGATTTTACGATTATGAGCGTCGATATCGATGAAACGCCACAAAGTAATGAGTCGCCTACAGAGTATATCGAGCGCATGGTCGCTACCAAAGCTGCCGCCGCAGTACAACAGCTAAACGACACACTTAAAACGAGCAAGGCCAATCTCGCTGAGCAGCTTATCATTTTGACCTCAGACACCATTGGTGTGCTGCCAGATGGTCAGACGGTACTGGTAAAACCAACTGACCGTGAGCACGCCTATCGCATGTGGCAGCAAATGTCAGATAATACCCATGAAGTATGGACAGCGGTACAAGCTACTCACGTATCTCGTGTGCCTTTAGCTTCCAAGGGTGCCAATACAGCAGACCATGAGACAGTATTCCAAATCATCAAACAACAGCAAATCACCGAGCGCACAGCAGTCACCTTTATCCCGCTGACGATGGAGATGATGAGCCGTTATTGGGAAAGTGGCGAACCTGCTGATAAAGCAGGTGGCTATGGTATTCAAGGGTTGGGCGCGGCTTGGGTGAGCCGTATTAACGGCAGCTATACCAATGTCGTGGGCTTGCCACTGCCGCAAACGCTGGCATTGATTAAAAATATCACCGAGAGTGGCATTCATTAGATAGTCAGAAGGGCAGGGACAATTTTATTAATACGCTACAAGCCCTTAACTGCTTGTCTGCACATAACGACACGCTAGGGTAATGGGCAAGAGCAAGTCGCATTTGTTACACTATAAAGCCAGTAGGCGATGAACGCCCAATAAGAAAGCTGAAAGATAAGAGAAAAAATTATGTCCGAAGAGCTGCTGATTAATATTAGTCCAATGGAGTCACGTGTCGCCGTGTTAGACAACGGTGTCCTAGGCGAAATCTATATTGAGCGCCATCATAAATTGGGTCTGGTCGGCAATATCTATTTGGGTACCGTCGTGCGTGTCCTGCCGGGTATGCAAGCGGCCTTTGTCGATATCGGTCAGTCACGGACAGCGTTTTTACACGTCAATGATATGCAGCGTGAACCGCGTCCAGTCGCCGAAAATAAGAATAAGACAGATGAAGAGCGCAATAAGAACCCTGATACCGGTACAGACAACACTGTGGTAGAAAATGGCATTGATGGCCTAGAAGTCAGCCCACCAGTGGTCAGTGTGCAAAGTGCTGATGTCTCTCCTGTCTCTAAAACCCTTATCCAACACCGCTTGCACGAAAGCCAACGTATCTTGGTACAAGTGACCAAAGACCAGCTGGGTAGTAAGGGCGCACGCTTAACCACCAATGTTTCTCTGCCATCACGCTATCTTGTGTATCTGCCATCGAGCGATCATATCGGTATCTCGCAGCGTATCGATGGCGAAGAAGAGCGCAACCGTCTCAAGACTGAGCTGAATAGTTTGATGCAAACCGTCAACCTAAAAGGTGGGCTGATTGCCCGTACGGCTGCCGAGCGCGTGCCTGTCGATAAGCTGGAAGAAGACATTTATTATTTATTACAGCTTTGGCGGACTATCTGCGCGCGGCGTCAAGAGATCAACCATCATCAAAGCTCAGAGCTTATTTACCAAGAGCTGGCTCTGCCACTACGCTCGATTCGTGACTTGGTACATACCGATACTGAAAAGGTCATTATCGATAATGCACAAATCTATGAGCAGGTCAGGCATTTCGCCAAAGAGTTCGTGCCTTTCGTTTACGATAGGATCGTGCATTATACCGCTGAGCAATCCTTATTTGACGTCCATCGTGTTGAAGACGATTTACGAGATGCCTTAAAACGTCGCGTTGATTTAAAGTCAGGTGGTTATCTGATTATTGATCAGACCGAAGCGATGACCACGATTGATGTTAATACGGGCTCTTTTGTTGGGGGACGTTCATTAGAAGATACCGTGTATAAGACCAACTTAGAAGCCACGCATGCCATCGCTCGGCAGCTGCGTTTGCGCAATCTGGGCGGCATTATTATCTTAGACTTTATTGATATGCTGGAGCAGCAGCATAAAGATGACGTGCTGGAGAGTTTACAGTCACAACTGGCACAAGACTATGCCAAGACTAAGATTACTCAGGTTAGTGAGCTTGGCTTGGTAGAGATGACCCGTAAGCGTACCCGTGAATCATTAGGGCAGCAACTGTGTGAGCCGTGTTCAACCTGTCAAGGGCGTGGCTTTGTCAAAACTGCTGAGACCGTTTGCTTTGAGATATTCCGCGAAATCATGCGCTGCGCGCGCACCTATAATTCACCGAAGAAGTTTACAGTAGTTGCTCATGCCGCAGTCATTGATTTACTACTCACTTCAGAGTCGGACACGGTGGCGGATTTAGAGTATCTGTTAGGTAGAGTTATTACTTTTGATGTAGAAAACCTCTATACACAAGAGCAGTACGATATTGTTTTAGACTGATAATTTGTACATCAGTAGGGGATTTAACACCTATTATTGAGTATGAATGGTGTTGTTTATAAAGCGTAATATCTTTAAATGCCGTGGATATTGCTCTTGCAATGAACGAAATACTATGTATAATATACACCACTGAATTATATATGCGCAGCCAATAATAAAGCTGGCGCTATGACAGCTAGAGCATCGTTTCTAGCACTATTTCATTATGCCTTTGCTGACATCCTATTATGGAAGGGTCGGCGGGGCTTTAAACTATTTTACTTTTGGCATGCTATAAGTTCGGATAAAGAACTCATTCTGGTTAAGAACAGAAGGCCGCTTTAAGTGAATATTTAACCAAACGGCTTTTGGTCATATCCTTGCAAAGCAAGAGTGACGAAAGCACATATTAGGAGCTTGCTGGCATGGCTAACCAGAGAATCCGTATCCGTCTTAAGTCTTTTGATCATCGTCTGATTGATCAATCTGCACAAGAGATTGTTGATACTGCAAAGCGCACCGGTGCGCAAGTTTGTGGTCCTGTACCGTTGCCGACTCGCATTGAGCGCTTCAACGTTCTAACCTCACCACACGTTAACAAAGACGCTCGTGATCAGTACGAAATCCGTACTCATAAGCGTATGGTTGATATCGTTCAACCTACTGACAAAACTGTGGATGCGCTAATGAAGTTAGATTTAGCGGCGGGTGTTGACGTTCAAATTGCTTTGGGTTAATGCACACTACACACCCAACCCATTAATATAAGATATAAAGAGGTCTAAAATGGCGATCGGTTTAGTCGGTAAAAAATGCGGCATGACCCGTGTCTTCACTGAAACAGGCGCATCTATCCCTGTAACAGTGGTTGAGGTCAATGCAAACCGCATTACTCAAGTAAAAAATACTGATGTAGATGGCTATCAAGCCATCCAAATCACCACAGGTACCCGTCGTGACAGCCGCGTAACCGCTGCACAAAAAGGTCACTTCGCTAAAGCTGGTGTTGCAGCTGGTCGTGGTGTTTGGGAATTTCGTGCCAATGACAGCGATCTTGAAGGTCGTGAGATTGGCGGTGAGATCCTAGCTGACTTGTTCGAACAAGGTCAGATGGTTGATGTCACAGGACAGAGTAAAGGTAAAGGCTTTCAAGGCGGCGTAAAGCGTCACAACTTCAGCATGCAAGATGCCACTCACGGTAACTCAGTATCACATCGTGCTATCGGTTCAACTGGTCAAAACCAGTCACCAGGTAAAGTCTTCAAAGGCAAAAAAATGCCAGGTCAGATGGGTAACAAACGCGTTACCGTTCAAGGCCTAGAAGTGATATCGGTTGATGTTGAAAATGGGTTAATTGTCATCAAGGGTGCTATCCCTGGTGCCACCGGTGGCGATGTCATCGTACGTCCGTCAGTCAAAGCCTAAGCAAGGGGATTAACGTGGATTTAAAAACAGTTACAGGTGCGGCGGTTGAGCTTTCTGATACGGCTTTTGGTCGTGAATTCAACGAAGCATTAGTGCATCAAGTCGTCACTGCATATCTTGCTGGTGCTCGCCAAGGTACACGTGCACAAAAAACCCGTGCCGAAGTTTCTGGCGGTGGCATCAAGCCATGGCGCCAAAAAGGTACTGGTCGCGCTCGTGCAGGCTCTATTCGTAGCCCTATCTGGCGTGGGGGCGGTCGTGCATTTGCGGCCAAACCACAAGATTGGTCACAGAAAGTTAACCGTAAGATGTATCGCGGTGCTATGCAGTGTATCCTAGCCGAATTGATTCGCCAAGAGCGTCTGATTTTGGTTGAAGAGTTGAGCGTTTCTGGGCCTAAGACCAAAGAGCTTATCGCCAAGTTAAATGATTTGGGCGCACCTCGTGCACTAATCGTTACCAAAGACGTTGACGAAAACTTATACTTAGCCGCTCGCAACATTCCACACGTCAATGTACTTGGTACAAACGAAGTGGACCCAGTGAGTTTGATCGCTTTTGATAAAGTGATCATGTCAGTTGAAGCTGCGAAACAATTTGAGGAAGCACTAGCATGAATAACGCAAGACTTTATCAGATCCTAAGAGGACCTGTATTCTCAGAGAAATCTCAAATGCTTGGCGACTCATTTGGTGTGCAAGTATTTAAAATTGACTCTAACGCTACTAAGCTTGAAGTTAAAAAAGCAGTTGAGATGATGTTTGAAGGTGTTGAAGTTTTAAAAGTAAACACTTTGAACGTTAAAGGTAAGACAAAGCGTTTTGGTAAAAGCATCGGCCGTCGTAATGACTACAAAAAAGCCTATGTTACCTTAAAAGCTGGTCAAGATGTACAAATGGCTGATGCTGGTGAAGAGGTCGCGAATACGACTGCTTCTACTAGTGAAACAGCGAATAACGAATAAGGATTACACTCATGCCTATCGTAAGAGCAAAGCCAACATCACCAGGCCGTCGTTTTGTTGAAAAAGTGGTGCATCCACACCTTTATAAAGGTCGTCCTTATGCAGCGCTTCTCGAATCAAAAAGTAAGTCAGGTGGTCGTAACAATAATGGTCGCATAACGACTCGTCACATCGGTGGTGGTCATAAGCAACATTATCGTATTATCGATTTTAAACGCACCAAAGACAATATCCCAGCTACTGTAGAGCGTATTGAATACGATCCTAACCGTACTGCACATATTGCCTTACTTAAGTATGCTGATGGTGAGCGTCGCTATATCATTGCTGCTAAAAAACAAGCAGTTGGTGATACCGTGATGTCAGGTGAAACTTCACCTATCCGTCCAGGTAACTGTTTACCGTTGAAAAACATCCCATTGGGTACTGTGATTCACAATATCGAGCTTAAAATCGGTAAAGGTGCACAGATGGCTCGTTCTGCGGGTGCTAGTGTTCAATTACTAGGTCGTGACGGTATTTATGCTATTCTACGTATGCGTTCTGGCGAAACTCGCCGCGTTCATGTGAATTGCCGTGCTGTTATTGGTGAAGTATCGAACACTGAAAACAACTTGAAATCACTTGGTAAAGCCGGTGCTTCACGTTGGCGCGGTATTCGTCCTTCTGTTCGTGGTGTCGCTATGAACCCGGTTGATCACCCACACGGTGGTGGTGAAGGTCGTAACAAAGGTCGCCATCCAACCAGCCCTTGGGGTCAGAAGTCTAAAGGACTTAAAACGCGTCATAATAAGCGTACTGACAATATGATCATCCGCCGTCGCGCCAAGAAGAAATAAAGGAAGAATTTCATGCCTCGTTCATTGAAAAAAGGTCCATTCATAGACGCGCACTTGTTTGCTAAAGTTGAGAATGCATTAGACACCAACTCACGCAAGCCAATTAAGACTTGGTCGCGCCGCTCGATGATTCTGCCACAAATGGTTGGCCTAACTTTATCTGTTCATAACGGCCGTACTCATGTACCGGTTATCGTGAGCGAACAGATGGTTGGTCATAAACTAGGTGAATTTGCCCCGACTCGTACGTATCGTGGTCATGGCATTGACAGAAAAGCTAAGAAATAAGGTGCTTACCATGGAAGTAACTGCAAAATTACGCGGTGCCGCCATATCGGCACAAAAAGTTAGACTCGTTGCTGATGAAGTTCGTGGCAAATCTATCGAGCGTGCTTTGGATATCCTAACGTATAGTAATAAAAAAGGCGCTGTGTTTGTTAAGAAATGTCTTAACTCAGCCATCGCCAATGCCGAAAACAACAACGGTTTAGACATTGATACGCTTAAAGTATCAACTATATACGTTGATGAAGGCATTACGCTAAAACGTATCCTACCACGTGCTAAAGGTCGCGCTGATCGTATCAGTAAGCGTACCTGTCACATCACTATAAAGGTAGGAGAATAAGTTATGGGTCAAAAAGTACATCCAATCGGAATTCGTCTTGGTGTTGTCAAAAAGCATAACGCAAACTGGTATGCTAACCCTAAACAATACTCAGAATACCTCATCAACGACATTCAAGTTCGTGAGTATCTACGCAAAAAGCTAGACAATGCTATGATCAGCAACATCATGATCGAGCGTCCTACTGGCGCCGCTAAGATTACCATCGCCACTGCGCGTCCTGGTATTGTTATCGGCAAAAAAGGCGAAGATATCGAAAGACTTCAAAAAGAATTGACCAAAATTATGGGCGTACCTGCTCAGGTCAACATTGAAGAAATCACGTCACCTGATCTTGATGCACGTTTGGTAGCAGACGGTATCGGAAGTCAGCTTGAGCGTCGTGTTATGTTCCGCCGTGCGATGAAACGCGCCGTACAGAACAGCATGCGTTCTGGTGCTAAAGGCATTAAAGTTGAGCTGTCTGGCCGCCTTGGTGGTGCTGAGATTGCTCGTAGTGAATGGTATCGTGAAGGCCGTGTGCCATTACATACACTTCGCGCTGATATTGACTATGCGTCAGTACGTGCAGAGACAACTTACGGCACCATCGGTGTAAAAGTTTGGATCTTCCGCGGAGAAATCCTTGACGGTATGAACAGTGTTTATAATCCGGTCAAAGAAGAGCAGACTCGTGCGCCAAAACGCCGTGGTCGTGGAAACGGAAACCGTCGAAACTCAGACAGAGGTTAAACTATGTTACAGCCAAAACGTACCAAGTTTCGTAAAATGCACAAAGGTCGTAACACTGGGCTAGCTCATCGTGGAAGCACCGTTGCATTCGGACAAATTGGTCTAAAATCATTGACGCGCGGTCGTATGACAGCCCGTCAAATTGAAGCGGCACGTCGTACCATCACTCGTAAGATTAAGCGTGGTGGTAAGATTTGGATTCGTGTATTCCCAGACAAACCAATTACTAATAAACCACTAGAAGTACGTATGGGTAAAGGTAAAGGTCCTGTAGAGTATTGGGTATGCGAAATCAAACCTGGTAAAGTGCTATATGAAATTGAAGGGGTACCAGAAGAGCTTGCACGTGAAGCTTTCACGCTTGCTGCAGCAAAACTGCCCTTTAAAACTACCATTGTTAAGCGGACGATAATGTAATGAAGATCAGTGAATTACGTGATAAATCATTAGAAGAACTGACCCAGTTACTTGATGAAAAGCAACTTGATGCTTTCCGTATTCGTATGGCTAAAGCAACTGGTCAGTTGGGTAATACCCATGAAGTCAGAGGCAATCGTCGCACGATTGCTCAGATTCAGACTTTGATTAACGAGAAACAACGAGGCGACTCATGAGCGATAACAATCAAACAGCTAATGCTAGCGTATTGACAGGAAGAGTTGTCAGCGACAAGATGGACAAGTCCATCACAGTTTTGATTGAACGTCTTGTACGTCATCCTTTGTATGGCAAGCAGCTTCGTCGTTCTACAAAAATCAAAGCTCATGATGAGAATAACGTTTGCCAACAAGGCGACCTTGTCCGCATCAAAGAAACGCGTCCAATCTCAAAAACCAAGTCTTGGACTTTGGTTGATGTGGTTGAAAAAGTAGAAAAAATCTAAGTAAATTGCATTAAAAGCCAGAAGCTGTTAAAATAGCCGCCTTTTTAAGGATGCTGATTGCGCCGAGCGTATATCACTCACATTAAGAGTAGCAGCGGTTATTTATATTAAAATGCCGACTACTCATACTGTGCTAGCGGCAGCAACTGGTTTTTATTGCTCATACGTGTGGAGTAACGCTATGATTCAGGTTGAGTCAATGCTGGAAGTTGCAGACAATAGCGGTGCAAGGCGAGTTCAGTGCATTAAAGTACTGGGTGGCTCTCATCGTCGTTATGCATCAGTTGGCGACATTATTAAAGTAACGGTTAAAGAAGCCATTCCTCGCGGTCGTGTTAAAAAAGGCGACGTGATGAATGCGGTAGTTGTACGTACCAAAAAAGGCGTTCGTCGTCCTGATGGTTCTGTTCTGCGTTTTGATGACAATGCTGCGGTATTGTTGAACCAAAACAAAGCACCGATTGCAACTCGTATTTTTGGACCGGTAACTCGTGAACTACGTGGTGATCAGTTTATGAAAATTGTATCCCTAGCACCAGAAGTATTGTGAGGTAATCCATGTCAAAATTACGTAAAGGCGATACAGTTATCGTGATTGCTGGTAAAGATAAAGGCAAACAAGGTACTGTACAAGCTGTAAAAAATGATCGTATTAAAGTAGAAGGCATTAATATTGTTACTAAACATCAGAAGCCAAATCAGGCGACTGGCGTTGAAGGTGGCATTCTTAAGCAAGAAGCTTTTCTGCATATTTCAAATGTCGCAATATTAAATGCGCAAACCCAAAAAGCTGATCGTATTACTTATCAGTTCGGCGAAGACGGCAATAAACAACGCGTCTATCGTTCGAACGGTGAAGTAGTGGCGACTGCGTAAGACACTAAGGGTGTAATGGTAATGGCAAGATTAAAATCTTTATATAACGATGAACTAAAGCAGCAAATCAAAGAAGACCTTGGTTTAGCGAACGTGATGCAAGTGCCTAAAATCACTAAAATCACACTTAACATGGGTGTAGGCGGCGCGTCTCAAGACAAGAAATTGCTTGAAGGTGCAGTAGCCGACATGACCGCTATTGCTGGTCAAAAACCTGTGGTCACTAAAGCGCGTAAATCAGTTGCTGGCTTTAAGATTCGTGAAGAATGGCCAATTGGCTGTAAAGTAACGCTACGCGGTGAGCAAATGTACGAATTTTTAGATCGTCTCATTGCCATTGCAATTCCTCGTATTCGTGATTTCCGTGGTTTTTCACCTAAAGCCTTTGACGGACGTGGTAACTACTCATTGGGTATCAAAGAACAAATCGTATTCCCAGAAGTAGACTTTGACAAGATTGATCGTATCCGCGGTATGGATGTAACAATCACCACGTCAGCTCAATCTGATGAAGAAGGTCGCGCGTTGCTTAAAGCATTCGGCTTCCCATTTAAATAAGGTAAAGACGTTATGGCAAAGAAGAGCATGATTAACCGCGAATTGAAGCGCGAAAAAATGGTTGCTAAATATGCTGAAAAGCGTATCAAGCTAAAAGAAACTATCAGTGATATGACTGCAAGTGACGAAACTCGTATGGAAGCGATGCTAGAGCTACAAGCTCTTCCACGTAACTCATCACCAGTACGTCTGCGCAATCGTTGTGCTATCACCGGTCGTCCTCACGGTTACTTCCGCAAGTTTGGCTTATCACGCAATATGCTGCGTGAGCGTGTCATGCAAGGCGATGTGCCCGGTGTTCGTAAAGCAAGCTGGTAAGGAGTAACTATATGAGTATGCAAGATACCGTTGGGGATATGCTAACCCGTATTCGTAACGCACAAATGGCTAACAAAGTATCGGTAGCAATGCCGAGCTCTAAACTACGTAAATCAATTGCTGATTTACTGGTTAGCGAAGGTTATGTAGCGAACGCTGTTGTCACTGAACAAGACAACAATAAAGCCACACTAACTATCGAACTAAAATACTTCGAAGGTAAAGCTGTTATCGAAACGATTCAACGTTTCAGCCGTCCTGGTTTACGCCAGCATCGCGGTAAAGACGCTATCCCTACTGTTAAACAAGGTATGGGTGTTGCTATCGTATCAACCAGTCAAGGTATCATGAGCGATCGTGCTGCACGCGCTGCTGGTATCGGTGGTGAAATCGTTGCATTTGTAGCGTAAGCTACACGACGATAAAGTCTATTTGATGCTTGTTAGACTTCTATCAATTGAGTAATTATAAATTATTTCAAATTGATAGGTGTCTAACGCCATCAATTATGCTAAACTAACACGCTTTTTAGCCTGTTAGTTTTTTCGCTAATAGAAGTAAGTTAATTTTTTAAGGAATATTCCTATGTCTCGTGTGGCTAAAGCCCCAGTAGCACTGCCTAACGGCGTAAGTGTTACTTTGAACGATCGGCAGGTCGAAGTTAAAGGCAAGAACGGCAATTTGTCTTTACGCCTGCATGAATTGGTCGAGCTGAAACAGGAAGATGATGCAATCATTTTCTCACCTACAGTCGATTCAAAAGAAGCCATGATGCACACTGGCACCATGCGCGCTTTGCTTAACAACTATGTTACAGGCGTGAATGAAGGCTTTGAAAGACGTCTTCAACTAATTGGTGTTGGTTATCGTGCTCAAGCTACTGGTAATAAAGTAACGCTAAACGTTGGTTACTCACATCCAGTAGAATATACGCTACCTGAAGGTGTGTCGGCTGAAACCCCAACGCAAACTGAAATTGTTTTGAAATCAAACAATAAACAGCAGCTTGGTCAAGCAGCGGCTAATATCCGCGCTTTCCGTCCACCAGAGCCTTATAAAGGTAAAGGTATTCGTTATAGTGACGAGCATGTGATTCGCAAAGAAGCCAAGAAAAAATAAGGTGAGTTGAAATGTTTGATAAAAAAGCAGCTCGTCTACGTCGAGCAAAGAAAACCCGCGCACATATCCGTCATTTAGGCGCACATCGTCTAACGGTTAACCGTACGCCGAAACATATTTATGCCCAGATTATCTCTCCGAACGGTGGTGAAGTGATTGCTCAGGCATCTACCTTAGACAGCAGCTTGCGTTCAGGCGCGACTGGTAATGCTGATGCAGCGACGTCTGTAGGCCAATTAATCGCAGAACGCGCAAAAGCAGCTGGTATTACTAAAGTTGCCTTTGACCGTAGTGGTTTTAAATATCATGGTCGAGTAAAAGCTTTAGCTGAAGCGGCTCGCGAAAACGGATTGGAGTTTTAATCATGGCTAGAAATGATAAAAATGATAAAAATGAACAGACTGACGGTCTAGTAGAACGCTTAGTTACCGTTGATCGCGTTGCAAAAGTAGTTAAAGGTGGTCGTATTTTCTCTTTCACTGCGTTAACCGTAGTGGGCGATGGCAATGGCCGCGTTGGCTTTGGTCGTGGTAAAGCACGTGAAGTGCCGGCTGCTATTCAAAAAGCACTAGAAGCTGCTAAACGCAATATGATTACTGTTGAGCTCAACGATGCAACTTTGTATCATCCGATCAAAGCACGTCATGGTGCTAGTAAAGTCTACATGCAGCCTGCATCTGAAGGTACTGGCGTAATCGCTGGTGGCGCAATGCGTGCTGTGTTAGAAGTTGCTGGTGTCAAAGATGTTTTGACTAAATGTTATGGTTCTACCAATACTGCTAACGTGGTTCGCGCTACGTTTAACGGTTTACGTGATATGTCAACTCCAGAGAAGATGGCAGCGAAACGTGGTAAATCTGTAGACGAAATCTTGGGTTAACTTAGACTAGGTGAGTTACGATGAAAAAAATGAAAGTCACTCAATTGAAATCGGGTGCCCATCGCCTAAAGAGCCACAAAGCATGCTTGAAAGGATTGGGTTTACGCCGTATTAATCATTCTGTTGTAGTAGAAGATACTCCTTCAACTCGTGGTATGGTCAATAGCGTTAACTACTTGGTAAAAGTGGAGGAAGCGTAATGGGTCTTAGATTAAATGAATTATCACCAGGTGTTGGCGCAAAGAAAACTGCCCAACGTCGTGGTCGTGGTATCGGTTCAGGTCTTGGTAAGACTGGTGGTCGTGGTGTAAAAGGTCAGAAATCTCGTTCAGGTTCTAGCATACGCTCAGGATTTGAAGGTGGTCAAATGCCTTTATATCGCCGTCTACCAAAATTTGGTTTTACCAGTAGAATGGCAATGACGACTGCTGAAGTTCGTCTGTCTGAATTGAACAAAATTGAAGGCGATGTTGTCAGCATTGAAACACTTAAAGCTGCCAACCTTATCCGTCATGATATGAAGCGTGCTCGTGTAATGTTATCAGGCGAAGTGACCAAAGCTTATACCTTTAAAGGTATCAAAGTGACTAAAGGCGCTAAGCAAGCAATCGAAGCTGCTGGTGGTAGCATCGAGGAGTAGTAACGTGTCAAAACAATCAATGTCATCGGCTGGTATACCGCTCAATCCATTCGCTTTTATACGTAAGTATGACGAGCTATGGACGCGTTTATTATTCTTAATCGGCGCATTGATTGTTTATCGTTTAGGGTCACACATTCCGGTACCGGGTATTAACCCCGTCAATTTGGCTGATCTGTTTTCGCGCAACGAAAATACCATTCTGAGCATGTTTAACATGTTCTCAGGTGGTGCGCTAGAGCGTATGTCCATCATGGCACTTGGCATCATGCCATATATCTCTGCATCTATTATCGTACAGATGATGTCTGCAGTGTTGCCATCGCTTGAAGCCCTCAAAAAAGAAGGTGAAGCAGGACGACGTAAGCTAAATAAGTATACCCGTCAAGGGACACTTGCTTTAGCCCTAGTACAGTCATTAGGAATGTGTGCTGGCTTAATCAGCCAAAATCTTACCCTATCTTCTGGTTTGACTTTTTATATTCCAGCCGTGACTTCATTGGTCGCAGGCGCTATGTTCTTGATGTGGCTTGGTGAGCAGATTACAGAGCGTGGTGTAGGTAATGGTATTTCAATGCTGATTTTTGCCAGTATTGTGGCTGGTACGCCAGGTATGATTTCGCAATCTATTGAACAAGTCAATCAAGGTCAAATGAACTTGATTGTACTCTTTATTTTTGTACTGCTAGGTATCGCGGTTACCGCGGGTATCGTCTATATTGAACGTGCCCAGCGTCGTGTACCAGTAAACTATGCACAGAAGCAACAGCAAGGTCGTAAGATCTATGCGCAGCAGCAATCACATTTGCCGTTGAAGCTTAACATGGCAGGGGTTATCCCAGCCATTTTTGCCAGTTCGCTATTGTTATTTCCAGCAAGTTTAGGGCAGTGGGTTGGTCAATCAACTGATCCTACCTTTGTACAAAAAATATTGCAAAATATGGCATTGGTATTGTCCCCAGGGCAACCGCTATATTTAGTACTGTTCGGTGCAATGATTATTTTCTTCTGTTATTTCTACACGGCTTTGGTATTTAGTCCGCGTGAAGTGGCAGAAAACCTTAAACGTAGTGGTGCGTATATCCCAGGTATTCGCCCAGGACAACAAACTCAGCGTTATCTCGATCATGTATTAAACCGACTGACCTTTATTGGCGCGATGTATATGACGGTTATTTGTTTAATGCCAATGGTCGTCCAGTCATCGTTTGGTGTACCGTTTCAACTTGGTGGTACGTCGCTACTGATTATGGTGGTTGTGGTAATGGACTTCATCTCGCAAATTCAAGCGCATTTGATGACCCATCAATATCATGATCAGACGTTAATTCAATCGCCCACTCAACCTTAAATGAGCGGTACGATATCTCAAAGGAGTATGCTATGAAAGTTCAAGCATCAGTTAAAAAGATTTGTGGTAGCTGTAAAGTTGTACGCCGTAAAGGCCGTGTACATATTATTTGTACAGCAGAACCGCGCCACAAGCAACGTCAAGGTTAATATTTGAGTAGGGTAAAGCAACACGCTCAACCTACTAGTTAAATTAATACTTGAAAAACAACGGCGGATGCGATATCATCCGCCACTTGCCGTAGTTTATGCAAAAACTTTTATAATAGCGTCAATGAACGGACTTGTTCACAAGTCAAAACAGCGATAATAATTATAGAAGCTTTAGTATTGACAGCAAAAAATCTGAAAATTAAAGCCTTATTGATAAATAAAGCTTATTTTTCTTTAATGGAGAGAAATCAATGGCTCGTATTGCCGGCGTAAACATTCCGGATAATAAGCATGCTGTTATTTCATTAACTTACATCTTTGGTGTAGGCCGTACCACTGCTCAGAAAATCTTAGAAGCAGTTGGCATTGCCCCTACTACTAAAGTCAGTCAGTTAGATGATACACAGTTAGATGCTATCCGTGCACAAGTTGCAAATTACATGACGGAAGGTGATCTTCGTCGTGAAGTGTCAATGAATATCAAGCGTTTAGTTGATCTCGGTTGTTACCGTGGCATCCGCCATCGTCGTAACCTACCAGTTAGAGGTCAGAACACCAAAAACAACGCTCGTACTCGTAAGGGTCCGACACGCCCTCTCAAAAGATAATTAACTTAGGAAGCTAAAAGATGGCAAAAGACACTCGCAGTCGCAAAAAGGTGGCTCGTCGTTCAGTATCGGAGGGCATAGCCCATATCCATGCGTCTTTTAATAACACCATTGTTACGATTACCGATCGTCAGGGTAATGCATTGGCTTGGGCCACTTCAGGTGGACAAGGCTTCCGTGGTTCACGTAAATCTACACCATTTGCAGCGCAGGTTGCAGCTGAAGTCGCTGGTAAAGCGGCTCAAGAATATGGTGTTAAGAATATCGACGTTTTGGTCAAAGGACCAGGACCGGGTCGTGAGTCTGCGGTAAGAGCACTAGGTGCATTGGGTTATAAAGTCAACAGCATCTCTGATGTAACCCCAATCCCACACAATGGTTGCCGTGCGCCGAAAAAGCGCCGCGTCTAATATTAAAGACGAAGCTTTTTATCCCAAAAGCTTATAGGAGACATAACAATGGCCCGCTATATTGGACCAAAACTAAAATTATCACGTCGTGAAGGTACGGACTTAGGTCTTAAGTCTGGCGTTAAACCATACGACGTTAAAACTAAGAAAGCTGGTCGTCCACCAGGTCAACATGGTGTAAGCCGTAACAAGACCTCAGAATATGCTCTACAGCTGCGTGAAAAGCAGAAAGTTAAGCGTATCTATGGTGTACTTGAGCGTCAGTTCGCTAACTACTATAAAGAAGCTGCTCGTAAGCGTGGCGCTACAGGTGAAAACCTACTAGCAATGCTTGAGAGTCGTCTAGATAACGTGGTATATCGCATGGGCTTTGGCTCAACGCGCGCTGAAGCACGTCAGCTAGTCAGTCATCGTACTGTTATGGTAAAAAAAGCTGGCCGTGATGAGTTTGTTCGTGTGAACATTCCATCAATTCAGCTACAAGATGGTGATGTCATCGCTATCCAAGAGAAGTCTCGCGAACAACTACGTATCAAAAACGCTATTGAACTGGCGACACAACGTGGTATTCCAGAATGGCTAGATGTTGATCACAGCAAACTACAAGGTACTTTTAAACAAGCACCTGATCGTATTGATCTACCTGCTGAAATCAACGAAAGCTTGATCGTTGAGCTATACTCTAAATAACTGACGTATTAATCAATGTTATAATAATAACATTGATTAAATAGCGTTAATTAAACCAGTTAAATAAATCGAGGTGACATCATGATGCTAAATGCAACTGAGTTTCTAACGCCGAATGCCATTAACGTGGACACGGTTAACGAAACGATTGCGAAAGTCACGCTCGAACCGTTAGAACGCGGCTTTGGGCATACCCTAGGTAATGCCTTACGTCGCATCTTGTTATCTTCATTACCTGGTGCTGCAGTCATTGAAGCTGAGATTGATGGTGTTGACCATGAATACTCAACGCTTGAAGGATTGCAAGAAGACGTGCTTGACCTGCTTTTGAACTTAAAAGGCTTGGCCATCACGCTTCATGACCAAAATGAAGTATTTTTGACCTTGGATAAACAAGGTCCAGGCACTATTACTGCCGCAGACATCGCGTTACCGCATAATGTAGATATTATCAATCCAGAATTGGTATTAGGTACATTAAGCGACCGTGGTCATCTTAAGATGCGTTTGCGTGTAGTAATGGGTCGTGGATATGAGCCAGCAAACCAGCGCCGTGAAGATGGTGATACGAAAGCAATTGGACGTTTAAAGCTTGATGCAAGTTTTAGTCCTGTGCTTCGTGTTGCTTATCAGGTTGAGAACGCACGTGTAGAACAACGTACTGATCTTGATCGTCTTATCATTGAGCTTGAAACTAATGGCACTATAGATCCAGAAGAAGCAATTCGTAAAGCAGCCACTATTTTACAACAACAGATTTCTATCTTTGTTGACCTAGAAGCTGAAGAAGCGCCTGAGCCTGTGAAAGAAAAAGAAGAGGTTGATCCGGTGCTATTACGCCCTGTGGACGATCTTGAACTAACGGTTCGCTCAGCCAACTGCTTGAAAGCTGAAAACATTTACTATATCGGTGATTTGGTACAGCGTTCAGAGACTGAACTACTTAAAACCCCAAATCTTGGTAAGAAATCATTAACGGAAATCAAGGACGTGTTAGCGTCTAAAGATTTGGAGCTTGGTATGCGCCTAGATAACTGGCCACCAGCTGATTTACGTGTTGATGATCGCTTTTCTTATCGTAGCCGTTAAACTTTAAGGATTTTTGACTATGCGCCATCGTAAGAGTGGAGTCAAGCTGGGTCGTACCGGCAGTCATCGTAAGGCAATGTTTCAGAACATGACCAACTCATTATTTGAGCATGAACTGATCAAAACAACTTTACCAAAAGCAAAAGAGTTACGTCGCGTTGCCGAGCCATTAATCACTATGGCTAAAGAAGACAGCGTTGCTAATCGTCGTTTAGCGTTTAGCCGTATGCGTAGCAAAGCTATGGTAGGCAAATTATTTGGCACGTTAGGTCCTCGTTACCAAGCGCGTCCAGGTGGTTATTTGCGTATCGTAAAATGCGGTCACCGTGATGGTGATAATGCGCCAATGGCTTATGTAGAATTGGTTGATCGCGACTAATTTTATACGCTACTCGTAAGATAAAAAAAGCTCCAATTAATTGGAGCTTTTTTTTATGTCTTAAATTTGGTTAATCACATTATTCATTTATTAGAGCAGTAATGAATCGACGTTGGCAGCGCCTTGTCTGATAACTTCAGGTTTGCCGCTAGTCATATCAACGATAGTGGTAAGTTTGGTCGTTTTGATACCAGCATTAATGAGACCATCTATTTGGTTGCCTAACAAATCTTCTATCTCGAATGGATCATCAAGTATGTCATCACGATTCGGTAATATTAATGAGCTGGTTAAAATAGGCTCATCCATGGCTTCTAAAAGCGCTTGAGCGATAGGGTTGCTCGGTACGCGGATACCAATGGTTTTTTTCTTCGCGTGTGCTAACTTCTTCGGCACATCTTTGGTGGCATTTAAAATGAATGTGATAGGGGCAGGGGTGTGTGCCTTGAGCTGTTTGAATTGTACATTGTCTACAGCAGCGTAATTGGCAATCTCACTTAGGTCACGACATAGCAAGGTAAATTGATGCTTTTCATCAAGCGCGCGTATTTGCTTGAGCTTTTCTAGCGCATCTTTGGCACCTAGACGACACCCAAAAGCATAGCTGGTATCGGTTGGATAGATAATCAACTGATCCTTACGCAATAAGTCAGCGGCTTGCTCAATAAGACGTGGCTGCGGATTTTCTGGATGGATATAGAGTACTTGCATAACAATTCCTTATTTTATAATTATGAGTTATAGGCTTTTAGAATGGTCGATCAATTATTTTTATTAAAATATCTTTAGTAATAAATTAAAATTTTATCAACTTAACATACTGTTGAGACTGAAATAGAAACTCTTTATCTAACAGTATAGCCTAAAGCCCATATAAGTTTATTGGCAAGGCGTTACGATGGGTAGGAAATCGTTAACGGATTAGAATTATGCCCGTAAGGGAAGGTATAGAAATTTATAGTGGCTAGGTACTGGTTGATTTATCGTTACAAACTTGCAGTAATATGCACAGTAAAGTTTTAGCATCCCGCGGTAGTGTATGAGGGTCAGTAATATAAGCTTCAACTTGTAGATAAACGTCCCGAGCAAAAGTGCTACCGCTGGTATCGAAGTCGGCAAACAAATTATCTTGAGAGACTTGAAAGCGGCGGCCACAGACAAGAGTGAATAAGCATTCAAGGGCTTGTGGTTTAATCTCTACACGCTCAAACGCTTGCTGCTGAGCGGCCGTACGTCCATCAGGTGCATACCAGTAGCCAAAGTCGCTTAAGCCTCTACGTTCTTTACCAGCGACACACCAATGGCTCATTTCATGCAGCGCACTGGCAAAAAATCCATGCGCGAATTCAATTCGTGCTGGCTGCTGGTCTTGAGCAGGGAAGTATTCTGGTTCACCATCACCGCGAGCTAATATCACTTGCTGTTCGGCAAATAAGGTATTAAATAGATCAATAAGCCAGCTAGTCGCTGCTTGTTCGCTATCTTCTGTAGAGTCAACTCTCTTAGAGATATTTTGCCATTGCACTGCCAACTCTTTTAGGTTTTCGTTTGTCTTATCATTGGGTATGCTAGTTTTTGACGTACTACAACAGGATTTTAACGCTTCATCTTCTAAATTCATCAGACACTGGAGCAGAAGATCTTTGTCAATAGACGACCATAATTCAGAAAAATTAGGATTAGTAGCAGGCGATATCATAAATAAAAGGGTGACCAAATAAGACAAAAGAGAGTACTAGGGCTCTATAGATGTAAGCGAGTAATAGGCAATATAAAGATAGACGTAAACTGAGAACTAAAGCGTGTCTTCAATTCACTCGATAGTCATTTAAATGGGTTAAAAATGGCTAAATCTTGCCAAACATCGTCAAATAGCTGGTTAATGTCCTGATATTATCTGTGCTATTTTTCTTGTTTGACGGCAATTTATCTCATTTTTACCACCATTTCTGAAATGAAGACATGCCCTAGCACTAAAATTAGTACCAAAAATCTTAACATACTAGCGCTAGCGCTATTCGGTGCTTTCCGTTAGTATGGCAGGCAATATTATACACCGTTTTTGATGAATGAGGCCGCGTATGTCAAGCACCCTAGATAGTAAACCGTCAGTGGTTAACGCTGACAATATACAAACGCCGATATCGACCAGCATGCCCGAACACATCTCCCTCAATAAATGGGAAGACACTGGCTTTGAATGGGAAGGGGAGGTAGCCCCTGCTACTTTTGAGCGTCTTTCCGCAATATTGACGACCGAGCATGAACAGGCAAACATTCAGCTTAGTATCAATCTATATCGTCGTAGCAATGTCTTACACTTAGCATTTCAATTGGCAGGTGATGTATGGCTGACTTGTCAGCGCTGCTTGCAGCCGGTAGATATTAATTTGACCGATGATTATGATATCGCTCTACTCGATGATGAGAGCCAAGTGCGTCTAATCAACGAAGAGCAAGATTATCTATTGCTTGATGAAGTGGTCACTGAGCAATCGCCTGAGCGTTTATTGCCTTTAAAGAAACTGATTGAAGATGAGATATTGCTTAAAACACCCATGGCGCCGAAGCATGATGACTGTGAAATGACTGTTGAGCAGTTTGGTGAAATACCAGAAGAGGAAGAAAATGAGAATCCTTTTGCTGCTTTAGCGTCGTTAAAAGGCAAACTATAAGTGTAAAGTTCTGCATTTAGCGGATTTAGGACACCTTTTATCGGCTTTGTGCAGAAGAGTGGCAAGCAGGGCTTTATTAATCGATGAAACATGCGTATAATGTCCCGTTTATTGCATTCTAGCAACACGTTACTTGCAGATAAAAACTGACTAGACAAATTGACTATAGATTTTAGACGTAGTTAGCATTTTAATGCACGTGGCAATCTATTTAACTAATGATGCGTAAGACTTAGGTTGTTGTGATTATATAGCCTCTGTCAGTATCGACTAAAGCTGAATTTTAAGCTTATCCCTTTTAAGTATAGGAGCTATATCATGGCTGTTCAAAAAAGTCGTAAAAGCCGTTCTCGTCGTGACATGCGCCGTTCACACCATCGTATGGAAGTGGCTGAGCTGAGCGTAGATGCTACCACTGGTGAAAAACATCGTCGTCATCACATGACTAAAGATGGTTTTTACCGTGGCCGTCAGCTGTTCAAGGTCAGTCAAGACGCTTAATTGATTGACTATTTAATCAGTGATGCAACGATACGATAGTGCTGATGGCACTCTACGATTTTTTGCACTGCTATTATTAGGCAATACATTTTGAGCTAACGAAAGCCAAGTTATTCCGCTACCCTTTATTAGGTGTTGGGATAACTTGGCTTTTTGCTATTAAATTTTTATCCTGTCGTTTTTATAAGTGGTTTTTATAAATTGGTATGCCTAAAAACTATCGAAAGTTAAACGCCAAAAGATATCTTACTTCAACGCCTCATTTTTCCATCAGCTATGATAATAGTAGTGGTCAGTGTATAGTTTACTTATATTGAGCTGTCTGAGTGCTCCAATCAAAAATATAACTCTAGACTGCCTCTAATTCTACAATACTCCCCATTTTCTTTAGGGATGTTTCCAATTACATAAGGAATATTGGTTATGGCCTCTGTACCCGATATGATAAAAAAACAGCCAGCCCGCATTGCGATACTTTTCCCCGGACAAGGCTCACAAGCCCTCGGGATGACCAGCGAGCTTGCTGAAATTTATCCAGAGATTCGTGATACTTTCGCTGAAGCTAGTGCTGCGCTTGGTGAAGACTTATGGGCAATTTGTCAGGATGAAGAAAAGCTCAACCAAACGCAATATACTCAGCCAGCCTTATTGACAGCTAGTATTGCTATTTGGCGCATTCTACAACCAAAATTCAAAAAAGCGCCTTGCTATCTGGCGGGTCATTCTTTAGGTGAGTACAGCGCCCTTTGTGCCGCTGGAGTGATATCGCTTGCTGATGCGGTGAAATTGGTACATACGCGTGGTCAACTAATGCAAGAGGCCGTAGTAGGTATCGATACAGCGATGGCAGCAGTGTTGGGACTAGAAGATCATCGCGTGGAAAACTTGTGTGAGCAGGCAACCGAGCATGTTGATGGGGCGGTTGTTGGCGCGGCAAATTTCAATAGCCCAGGACAGGTTGTGGTTTCAGGAAATGCGGCAGGCGTTACGGCTGTTATTGATAAAGTACAAAATACTGGCAAAAAAGCCATTCCGCTAAAAGTAAGCGTGCCATCGCATTGTGCATTGATGGAACCAGCGAGTAGTGCCTTAGCGGAAGCTTTAGCTGCCATTAAGTTTGATCAAGCGACGATTCCGGTCATTCAAAACCGTCATGCGCGCGTTGAAAGCAGTGCCGTGGGTATCAAGCAGGCATTAACCGAGCAGCTAAGTGAGCCAGTACTGTGGTCGAAAACCATGCAAGAGCTGGCTGATAAACAAATTAATATTTTAATCGAGTGTGGCAGCGGTAATGTACTGAGTAATTTGGCCAAGCGTCAAGCGCAACCGATTACCAGCTATCCTACTGACAAACCCGCCCGTCTTGATAAATTAATGGAGGTATTATCATGAGCCGTACGATCACTCTAGTGACTGGTGCCAGTCGTGGTATTGGCAAGGCCGTCGCCAAACGTTTTGCAAAAGAAGGACATTTTGTCATTGGCACAGCGACCACTGAAAAAGGCGCTGAACTCATTGACGGTTATCTACATGATAGTGGTGGTATTGGCCGTGTGTTAGATGTGCGTGATACCGCACAGGTTGATAAGCTATTTGAAGAGATCGAAAGCGTCTATGGTGCAGTGCAAGTATTGGTCAATAATGCTGGTATTACCCAAGATGGTTTGTTAATGCGTATGAAAGATGAAGATTGGGAAAATGTGATTGATACCAATTTGACATCAGTTTATCGCATGAGTAAACGTGCGGTACGCGGTATGATGAAAGCGCGCCGTGGTCGTATTATTAATATCACCTCTGTGGTCGCACAGATGGGTAATGCGGGTCAATCTAACTATGCTGCTACTAAAGCGGGCGTCGAAGGTTTTAGCCGTACGCTGGCACGTGAGATTGGCTCACGCCAAGTCACGATCAACTGTGTGGCGCCCGGTTTGATTGAGACCGATATGACTGATGAGTTGGATGAGCGCCTACTAAACTCGATGTTAGACGCAGTGCCAATTAGCCGTCTCGGTCAGCCAGAAGACATCGCAGCTGCTGTACATTTCTTAGCCAGTGACGAAGCCAGCTATATCACTGGTGCGGTTATTCCTGTCAACGGCGGCATGTATATGTAGTTTGCTAAACTGCGTTACATACTTATAATAAAAAACTGTGTGAACGAGTGTAAACTATAATAAAGGGTGTTATAATGACGAATACTTTTACGTCAAAGCCCTGTATGATAGCAGGGCTTTACTAGACATTAGACAGAACGTATAACGTGTCATAGAGTACTCAGACGGCAATGCTGATCTGGCAAATTCCATTTTATATACTAGGCGCTAGCGTTTAATTATCACGCTAGCGCAGTTTATTAAAAATAATAGATGATAAAGGAGTAATCTATATGAGTAATGATACCGAGCTAAGAGTAAAAGCGGCAGTAGCTGAGCAACTGGGTATGAACGTTGAAGACATCAATAACGATGCTTCGTTTATGGAAGATTTAGGCGCTGATTCATTGGATCTCGTTGAGTTGGTTATGTCATTCGAAAGCGATTTTGGCATCACTATTCCTGACGAAGATTCAGCTGAATTGACAACAGTCCAAAAAGCAATCGATTACGTACAAGCCCAGCTATAATTCGCTATTCACTTAGCAAGTTTTACAATACCGTTTATCTTGATAGATAGGCGGTTTTTTTATGGCTGTCATTTAGTATAACAAAGCCAATATACCATTAACATAAGCTTGGCTCATTTAACATTACTCAACATACTCTTACTATTCAAATGGAACATCTTTGCTATACTTAGAACGCTAGCAATAGCAAATGATGGTAATAATTAAAAAATTATCGTTAAAATAATAATGATTAATAATGAATAAAAATACTTCAAGGAGCAATTATATGGGTATGTTTAGTTTTGCAAAAGACATCGGTGATAAGATTTTTAACCGTGATGATGACAAGCATGATGCTAAATCAGAAACCAAAGCAGATGCTAGTACACCAGTCGCCAGTGGCGAGCCTTCAGCGCAATCGGTTGCCAACATTTTGCTGCGTCGCATTCAGCAGCAGAATCTCAATATTAGTAACCTAAAAATTAAATATAATGGTTCGACGGATACTGCCGAAATCAGTGGTAATGCTAAAACTCAGGCTGACCGTGAAAAAGCCATTATCGCTATTGGTAACGTTCAGAACGTCGCTAAAGTGATTGATAATATCGATATCGAAGAGGATGCCCCTGAATCTACGATGTATACCGTAAAATCTGGTGACAGCCTCTCTAAAATTGCTAAAGAAGTTTATGGTTCAGCGGGTGATTATACAAAAATCTTTGAAGCCAATAAGCCTATGCTTTCTGACCCAGACAAAATCTATCCTGGTCAAGTATTGCGTATTCCTAAGCCGTAATGATGCAGTTAAAGCTCCTAATCCATAATGCTTAAGTTTAATTAGCATTAGCATATTTAATAGACATAAAAATGCCTCTTATTAAAGAGGCATTTTTGTGTCTAGCATGAGCAAATTTAGCCCATTTAGAGGTTTATCTATTGAATTAAGGACACGCTCTAGTATTCAATTTCTCAGTTTGTTCGCTAAGTGCCCAATCAATATGTTCATCCAGCATGTCGTTATGCAAGCCTAACTTCGATCGTAGGTGAGTGACGATTTCTATACTGGGGTTAGCATTGCCAAGTCCAATGGCGATATTGCGCAAAAAGTTCACATAGCCTGTACGCCTGAGGGGACTGCCTTCAGTTTTTTTCATAAACTCTGCTTCTTGCCATTGCCATAGCTCAAGCAAACTGCTGTTATCAAGCTGATGCCGTGGTGTGAAGTCTTCTACGGTTGTAAGGTTGGCGTAGCGATTCCACGGACAAATAAGCTGACAGTCATCACAGCCAAAGACACGGTTGCCAATTGCGCGTCGATATTTGGTATCAATCACCCCATCATGCTCAATCGTTAAATAAGAGATACAGGCAGAAGCATTGAGCTCATAGGGGGCGACAATCGCTTGGGTTGGACAGATGTCAATACAGGCGCTGCAACTGCCGCAGTGCTCTTTTACTGGCTCATCATCTGGCAGCTCAAGACTCATAAACAACTCACCCAGCACAAAGAACGAGCCCGCTTGTTTGTTTAGCAGTAGCGTATGCTTGCCCGTCCAGCCAAGCCCTGCTGCATCTGCAATAGGACGCTCAAAGATAGGGGCAGAGTCACTAAAAGGTCTAAAAATAAATTCCGAGTCAGCCCCAATATCCAGATGCTGCCATTCGGCAAGCATCGCTTCTATCTTTAAAGCCAATTGCTTTAAGCGGCTGCGCATGGTTTTATGGTAATCGCGACCTCTGGCATAGCGCGCAATGATACCTTGGTTGGGATGATCGTTATCAGTGACTGCCCGCGGAGTGGGTGTCTGAGTGAGATAATCCATACGCACGCTGATGATGGTTTTTGCCCCTTCTACCAGTTGGGCAGGATGCGCACGTAGGTGGTGATTGTTATGCATAAACTGCAATTGGCCTTCATAACCTTTATCCAGCCACCGTTGCAATTGTTCAATTTGTTGAGTAAATAAAGGATGATGTACGGATAAGAAGCCACAGTCGGCAAATCCTAAAGACTGTGCTTGGGCCTTAATCCATTGCTTTACCTCTGCGGTAGTGGCAAACGTTGGGCTATTATTCACATTAATTTTTTTTTCGGGCGCAGGGTTAGGCTGAGCTGATATCTGCTGAGTTGAAGAGATAGGCAAGTTTGCTTTAGAAGGATTATTCATGTGTGATAGCAGGTGATAGAGTGAATACCGATATGATAAGCCAGTGAGCTAAGAGCGCAAGCATAAAAGCAAATAAACTCACATTTCATATTGATACATACGTCAAAGTGAGCTTTTGCTAAGCTGAGATAAGCGAGTAACCAGCAAGTTTTAATATGATCAAACACCAATAAAAATAATAGAGGACATTATGAAAGCTCAATCTAAAGTATTCTTAGCAGACACAACCAGACCGATAGCGCTCTATAGCAGCGAGCAGGTCTACGCTATGGAGCAAGCTTGGTTTGCAGAGGGTTATGATAGCTTAGGACTGATGAAGCAAGCAGCTTGGCAAATGGCGCAGCATATCGAGCGGCTCTATGAGCAAAAATATCTCCAAGCTCGTGCCTCAGCTGATCATAAAGTTTATCGACGTAATAGTTGTCAGCAACGAGCGAGTATCTGGGTAGGAAAGGGCAACAATGGCGGTGATGGTTGGCTTATTGCCTACTATCTGCAACAGGCAGGCTGGCAAGTACAACTCCTCACAGTCGGTTATACTGCCGATGATCTGGAAACAGACAATCTAATGAATGCCTTTAACAAAGCAGACAAGCACGACGTTGTATCTGATGCTAAGCAAGCGCAACAAATAGCCCTATCTGCCAAGGTGCCTTACCAACGCTTTGAGGATAGTAGGGCCAGTCAAAGTGAGATAAGAGAAACGGACTGGCCAGCTGATATTTATATCGATGCATTGTTTGGTATTGGACTTGACCGTGCACCTGAAGGTGTTTATGAGCAGGCTATTAGCGCCTTTAACAAGATAACGCAACTAAATGATGCTTTAGCAATTGCCGTTGATATCCCGAGTGGCTTAGTGGCTTCTACTGGTCAAGTATTTGAGCGTATTGCTATACATGCTGACGTAACGTTGTGTTTGATTGCTCGTAAATTTGGCTTACATACCAAAGATGGTATGGACTATAGCGGAAAAGTGATTGATATACCGTTAATACCGACTCAGCTCAGCAACTCAGCCGCCACACTGGTAACTGTGGCTCATGCTTTGAATACTCGTCGACAGAACAGCTACAAAGGTAGCTATGGTCACGTCTTGGTCATTGGTGGTAATCGAATTAATGGCTCACAAGGTATGGGCGGCGCAGCCATTCTATCTGCTAGCAGTGTCATGGCGACCGGTGCGGGCAAAATTACTGTGGCTTGTCACGACGCCTTTCATGGCGCCCTATTAACATCATTACCAGATGCAATGACAATCGATTTGCATGATAAAGAAGGGGTGAGGAAATTAATTAAGGAAGCTAGCGTCGTAACCATTGGTATGGGGCTGGGACGTGATGAGAAGGCACAAGCATTATTCATCAGCTATGTTCAGGCTGCTATAGCAGAGAAAAAGTCACTGGTCATTGATGCGGACGGTCTTTATCATCTTGCTTCATTGCAGATGGAAGGTCAGGAACACGAGCTCATCGCTCAATTGCGGCAACACAGTATAGATCATCAGGTTTGTTTGACGCCGCATAGTGGTGAAGCGGCTAGATTGCTTGATAAGAAAGTTAGTATTGTAGAAGATGATCGATTATCAGCTATAAAACAATGTGCTAACACTTATGGCGGTGATTGGGTGCTAAAGGGCGCAGGTTCATTGGTACTGGAGCAAAGCATATTAGAGCAGAAGGGTTCGCAAGCGCATGTTTATGTTTGCGGCTTGGGTAATGCAGGTATGGCAAGCGCTGGCATGGGCGATGTATTGTCAGGGGTGATTGCTGGGTTGTTGGCACAACAAGATATAGAAGACGAAGGGCGCTGCTTGCATCAAGCAGTTCTGCTACACGGGCTAGCAGGAGACATCTTGGTCAAGGATATTGGCTATCGCCAAGATAATAACACGCTACTGATTGGACAGCGCGGGCTACAAGCGCAAGATATGCCAGCAGCCATTCGTCATGTGATGCAACTGATTACCAATCAAAATTAAGTAGAGCAGTATGCCGTATTACATCAAGATTAGGTCGTAGAGCCATTACAGTACTGGGTGATGGCCTGCTGTACACGCTCACGCTTAAGCTCGATTTCACGACCATCTAAATATTGACGTTTGCCATTACTGTCCATCTCATAAATACGGCCGCCAACATTTAGATTGGTCAAGTTATTGCGTAGTGATTGGCAACGCTGCGCATTGGCTTGCGCTTCTTGATCCTTGATACGTGCTTCTAGTTGGGCCACCCGCTGTTCTTCTGCACTTTGAGTAGGCGTGTTTTGGTTAGCCTCTGTCTTTCCTGCTAACTGTCCTGCATTATTCTGTCTACCGTCACTACGAAACTCGATGACTTCAATATTTCTGCCATCTTGCGGCGAGTGCTGGCTGTACTTCACTTCGCCATGCGTACCAATCGATTTATACACTTGGATAGCATGACTGGCATTCATTGACAGCATTATCATACACACAGTACTGATACTGATAAGCAGCTTGGCAGGGGTATGTATGGTAGACGTGTATGCCATAGTAGCAATCCTCTTAAGGGGTAAAAAATGAAGGTAGACATTTATTTAAGGGTAGTATTTACATTGATAAATAACAATATGAATACAGTAGCGTTTGATTTTAGCAAATAATGCTTATGAATGTACATTATTTAATAACTAATAGTTAGGGGTGGGTTTTAGAAGTTTTTCTTGACAATAGGACTCAAACCATTGAATATAATAGCAGTTGATTGGTCAGTGAGCGGCTTTTATGATATTGCCGTGGCACTTGAGAATGAGAACTACGGGTTACTTATCGGTAGCTTACGTCGTTTTATTTTCTTTGTGATAATGATATGGCAAAAATGATGATCATAGCGATTATTATTAATAACTGTATATGTTGTCTCCGGACTTATCTGTCTACAATGACTAAGATAAACTTATTATTTGAAATACGCTAAGTGTGGATTTTTGCGGTTGTATTGCTTGCATTAAATGCAAGACAATATTCGGTTATGATATTTTTTATTAGCTTATTATAAGATCGGATGATCTTATGAAATAGTATTGGCTATTAGAATTATTTCATGACTTTAGCTATAGCAGCGCCTCTTTTATAAACACTATCGCTCATAAGTAATAAGCCTCTTTTATAGATGCACTCGCATCTTGTCATAGTATATCGATAAACTCCTGTCACAAAACTGACCCCAAATACATTGCTATGTTTGAGTATTCTCTTGCGTTGTACAATGCAATTACTTAAATATAGTGGGCACACATTCTTGATATGGACAAGGATTGGCAATCATTTTTATAAGACTTAAAATAACGCCCAAACGTGGTTGTTTTCTTTTATAAAATAACGCAAATTCTCGCCGCAAAAAAAGGTGATGACAGTGACGCAAACCACGCAAAGTCCGAATATGACGGGACATACCCAAACAGGTAATGCCGCCAAAAATTTTGAAGAAAAGCAACAACGTCTTGCCGAAGGTAGCAAGCAGCCTGTGATGCTATCTGGTGCTGAGATGCTGGTGCAATCGCTGACGGATGAGGGTGTCAAATATATTTTTGGCTATCCAGGCGGCGCAGTGCTGCACATTTATGACGCGTTGTTTCAGCAAGACAACATCGAACATATTTTAGTGCGTCATGAGCAAGCAGCTGGCCATATGGCTGATGCTTATTCGCGAGTGACCGGCAACACAGGTGTCGTGCTGGCCACGTCAGGTCCTGGTGCTACCAATACAGTAACCGCTATTGCCACCGCCTTCATGGACTCAGTGCCGATGGTCGTGATTTCAGGTCAGGTGCCAAGCAGTTTAATCGGTGAAGATGCGTTCCAAGAAACCGATATGATCGGGGTCTCTCGTCCTATCGTGAAGCATAGCTTTCAAGTACGCCATGCTAGCGAAATCCCAATGATTGTCAAAAAAGCCTTTTTTATTGCGCAGTCTGGTCGTCCAGGTCCTGTCGTCATTGACGTACCAAAAGATATGACCGCGCCTAGCGAAAAATATGCCTACGAGTACCCAGATGAGGTGTTTATACGTTCGTACCAGCCTTCAGTGAAAGGGCATGGCGGCCAAATTAAAAAAGCGGTTGAGACCTTATTATCAGCGCAGCGTCCTGTTATCTATGCTGGCGGTGGCGTGATTTGGAGTAAAGCCCACAAAGAGCTGACCGAACTTGCACATCGTCTAAACTTGCCAGTGACCAATACGCTAATGGGTTTGGGAACATTCCCTGGCTCTGATCGTCAGTTCTTGGGCATGCTTGGTATGCATGGTACTTATGAGGCCAACATGAGCATGCATCATGCAGATGTTATTTTGGCAGTGGGTGCGCGTTTTGATGACCGTGTCACTAATAATGTCAAAAAATTCTGCCCGAATGCGACCATCATTCATATCGATATCGATCCAGCTTCTATCTCCAAGACTATTTTTGCCCATATTCCTATCGTTGGTGACGTAAAATCAGTACTTACAGATATGTTGGAAATTATCGGCGAAGATAAAGAGTTGGAGCAGCATGCCTTACTAGACTGGTGGGCACAGATTAATGAATGGCGTAAGCGTCATGGTCTGCGTTATGACACCAGCACTGACAATGGCATCAAGCCACAAAGCGTCGTACAAGCGCTAGATAAAGTGACCAACAGCAACGCTATTATCACCAGTGACGTTGGTCAGCATCAGATGTTTGCCGCGCTTTACTACACCTATTTAGAGCCGGGTCAATGGCTCAATTCGGGTGGTTTAGGTACGATGGGTGTTGGCTTACCGTATGCGATGGCAGCCAAACTTGCCAATCCAGATCGCGATGTGGTTTGTATTACTGGCGAAGGCTCTATTCAGATGAATATCCAAGAGCTATCGACGTGCTTACAGTACAATCTACCGGTCAAAATCTTGAACCTAAATAACGCGCAGTTGGGTATGGTGAAACAGTGGCAAGACATGCTGTATGAGGGTCGTCATGCGTCATCTTATATGAATTCATTACCAGACTTTGTCAAGCTAGCTGAAAGTTATGGTCATGTTGGTATCAAGATTACTGATCCTGCCACCATGGAAGCACAGATTGCAGAAGCCATGGCAATGAAAGACAAGCTGGTATTTATTGACGTTTATGTCGATCGTAATGAGCATGTATATCCAATGCAAATCGCTGGACAGACAATGCGTGATATGTGGTTAACCAAAGGGGAGCGTACCTAATGCAACAACAACATCTGATTTCCGTATTGATGGAAAACGAAGCGGGTTCGTTGTCGCGGTTAGTCGGCTTGTTCTCACAACGTGGCTATAATATCGAAACCTTAAACGTCGCCCCAACGGAAGATCCGAGTATTTCGCGTCTGACGTTAACCACCATTACTTCCCCTGAAAGAATTGAGCAGATCACCAAGCAATTGCATAAATTGATTGAAGTGGTTAAAGTGCTTAATCTATCAGACACCGTTCACGTTGAGCGTGAGTTAATGCTAGTCAAAGTTCGCGCAACGGGTAGCGTACGTGAAGAGATCAAACGCAGCGCAGATATTTTCCGTGCACAAATTGTTGACGTCAATGCCAATCTCTATACGATTCAGATCGTTGGCGATACGGCTAAGCTGGATGGTTTTATCGATACTATCGGCCGAGAACGTGTCTTAGAAGTGGTACGTTCGGGTGTGATTGGTATTGCACGTGGAGAAAAAACACTGAGTATTTAATACGCTTAGTGGCTGAGCAACTGAATAGTTAATCAAAATCATTTTAGTTATAATCTATCTACCATTAACATAACGCTTATGTTAGTGACCATTTTACGATAATGGCTACTGCATAAGCGTTTACTATCCATGGCACGCCATGATTGAGGAAAAGGACTCTATTTATGAACGTTTATTATGATAAAGATTGCGATCTATCGATTATCCAAGGCAAAAAAGTTGCGATTATTGGTTACGGTTCACAAGGCCATGCACACGCACTTAACCTACAAGATTCAGACGTCGATGTGACTGTTGGTCTACGCGCGAACTCAAGCTCATGGAAAAAGGCGGAAAACGCTGGTCTAAAAGTTGCTGAAGTGGCTGATGCAGTTAAAGCTGCTGACGTGGTTATGATTTTGACCCCTGATGAGTTCCAAAAAGAGCTTTATAACAACGAGATTGAGCCTAACATCAAAGAAGGGGCTACGTTAGCTTTTGCTCATGGTTTCGCGATTCATTATAACCAAGTCGTTCCTCGCAGCGATCTTAACGTTATCATGGTTGCGCCTAAAGCACCTGGTCACACCGTTCGTAACGAATTCACCAAAGGCGGCGGTATTCCAGATTTGATCGCTATCTATCAAGATGCTTCAGGTCAAGCCAAGCAATTAGCTTTGTCTTACGCAGCTGGTGTTGGTGGTGGTCGTTCAGGTATCATCGAAACCACGTTCAAAGATGAAACTGAAACCGATCTATTTGGCGAGCAGGCCGTTCTTTGTGGTGGTGCTGTTGAGCTAGTAAAAATGGGTTTTGAAACGCTAACAGAAGCGGGCTATGCGCCAGAAATGGCTTACTTTGAGTGTTTGCACGAGCTTAAGCTTATCGTAGACCTCATGTATGAAGGCGGTATCGCTGACATGAACTACTCAATCAGTAACAACGCTGAATATGGCGAATATGTGACTGGTCCTGAAGTCATCAATGAGCAATCACGTGAAGCTATGCGTAATGCGCTAAAACGCATCCAATCTGGCGAATACGCAAAAATGTTCATCAGTGAAGGCGCAACCAACTATCCATCAATGACGGCTCGTCGTCGTAACAACGCTGAGCATCAAATCGAAGTGACTGGTGCTAAATTGCGCGGCATGATGCCTTGGATTGGCGGCAACAAAATCATCGATAAAGACAAAAACTAAGTCAATACTTATGATGGTAAGGCTTAATAAGTCTTAACAGACCCCGTGTTATCAAGTGATAGCACGGGGTTTTTATTGCTATCAGCAGTGCGTGATGGTTCGATATTACCTTTCACTCATTATAGCGGTTGAAAACCAGTAACCCACACCCAATGTATGCAAGCGTCGGTTCAGTTACCTGACTATGTCGGTGACTATTTCTCTTCTTATTTTTTCCATAGATTACAGGTTGTATGTTGTGCAAATATCTTTTCCAGACTGGCTAACGCCGCAATTCGTGTATATTACTCTTAGTGCTGTCGTGGCTGTTTTGATTTGGATCGAAGGTGAGATGCTCAAAGGCACCGATGGCAAGCTGCCACAATCTAAGTTTTTTCAAATCAGCTCACTGCTAGACACTTCATGGTTTTTTATCTCTGTGGTAATGTTATATGTGATCGATCTAACGCCTTTGGCGGTTGCAGTGCCTGCCGCATACGGGATTTATACGGTGTTTGGTTGGGTTTACGGCACCAAATTGTTAAAGCGTAAAGGTATCCCAGACTCACCCAAAGATTTGGTCATACCAACTAAATATATCGCGTATAGCCAATCGTTTTCTTTAATATTTTTTGCCCTTTGCTTACTGGTGCTAACCTCGCCTTGGCTACCCTTGACCCAATAAATGTGCGCAAAAGATAGGGAGACTTAATTTTTATTATTAAATAGATGTCAAAAGAATATTGAAATTGAAAGTAATAAACAGGGTCTAGAAGAGATAACGAGCCATTAAAGTACGGTGCTAAATGGTGATTAAAGGCTTCTTATATTGTTTACAAAACTCTGTAATTTAATATGTTGCAGTCAAAAAAAACTGTTATAATCAAGCTGTACTCAATGGATTTGAGGCAAAAAACATAAGCTATCTTCTTGATATATTATGAGTTTGAGCCGCCGCATTCAGCAAAAGATCTAGAGTATATATCAATTAATCGGTGATGACACACGTCTCGCCAACAGTTAAAGAGTCAGGAAAATTTATGTCAGATAAAGTTGAAGGCACTGTAAAGTGGTTTAATGAAGCTAAAGGTTTTGGTTTTATCGCTCAAGACAATGGCGGACAAGACGTATTCGCTCACTACAGCGCTATCCAAGGTGGTGGTTTCAAAACCCTAGCTGAAGGCCAAAAAGTATCTTTCATCTTAGGTGATGGCAAAAAAGGCCCACAAGCTGAGCAAATCGAAGCCATCTAATTTTAACGGCTGTTGAGTATCACTGTTAACAGTATTCTCGGCAATGTTAATCTTAATAAGATGTACAGATTTCTTTGTTTGTTAAAAAAATAAAAATACTGTTTAGACTTTAAAAAAAAGCAACCTCTCATCAGGTTGCTTTTTTTATACCATTTATTTCACATCGCAAATAGTGTCTGTTGAACATTCAAATATTAGGACTGCTGATTGCTAAAATCGTCCCAAACTAGGCGTAAACCGACGATAATGTCGAGACCTTAGCTAGGTTTACAACAACGTTTGGGGTGATTTTAGTATCAGCCTTTCAGGGCAGGGCTATTTTTTGCCAATACATGGCGAAATTATCTAACCTAGAATGACTAGGCGTCAAAAATTTCACTGCGTATTGTCTAAAAAATAGCCACTGCCAGTGCCACATTTGAATGTTCAACAGACCCTAATAGTCGTTAAATATTAGCAGTTTAAGCAGTCGATGATTCCAGATAATGTAATGTATTGACGTAATAAAAATGTAAGCAAGAGAGTGGTCTATGAAGTGGCAGACATGGTTTTCGATTGAGTGGCAGCAAGTGCTGGGTATTTCATTATCAGCGCTTGGGTTTTATTTAGGCTTAATGCTATTTACACGATTAATGGGGCTACGAAGTTTTTCTAAGCTCTCGAGCCATGATTTTGCCATGACAGTTGGTATTGGTAGCATACTGGCCTCAACAGTATTGTCTGATAGTCCGTCTTTGTTACAAGGCTTGTTCGCCGTTGCTGTGCTATTTGTGATTCAAGGGGTTATCTCAATTATCAGACGTAAAGTCAAACCGTTGAAATCCTTGATTGACAATCAGGCCATCATATTAATGGCGCATGGGGAATATTTTTCGGATAATTTAAAAGAAGCAAACCTGAGCACCAGTGATGTGCAAGAAGTACTACGCAAAAATGGACTCAAATCTAAGAGCGAAGTCTTTGCAGTAATTATGGAAACAACAGGGGACATGAGTGTCATTAAAAATGATAACACCCCTCCTGACTGGTCGCTGTTTGATGATATTCGTGACAGTCATTTATTAATTAAGCCTGATAACAGCCTTTCATAAGATATTTTGGACGTAAAAAGCTTTAACGTGAGTAATAATAACAAAACGTTAAATAAATAAGGCGTTGATAATGCTATAAAGGGCAAAAGGTTAAGCACCTTATTAGGATAAAACCGTGAAATAATAGGTCTATAAACTATTTTTTAAACAATAGTGACAAATTTATGACGCATTATTCACGGCACTTCCTTGACCTTAAGGCGCTGCTCGCGCAAGATAGATAGGTCTGATAATAACGGTTGGCTTAGCTTTAACAGGTTTGTAAGTAAGAAATAACAGACTAATACATTTTTGATATCGGTTTGGTGTTTCTAACTAAGAATTTGCTGTTAAGCTAGTAACAACCTTGAGTAGCATTTTGAACGACGATTTGAACCACAGTTTAAAAGATGAACCTTTGGTTCTTAACTGACAATTTTTTAATTCATAACATTAATAAACGAGGAACGTATGAAAGCATTAGTAGCGGTCAAGCGTGTCATTGATTATAACGTAAAAGTTCGTGTAAAAGCTGATAACTCTGGCGTGGATCTATCTAACACCAAGATGTCAATCAACCCTTTTGATGAAATTGCAGTAGAAGAAGCCGTTCGTCTAAAAGAAGCGGGTGTGATTGACGAAATCATTGTTGCGTCTATTGGTCCAAAAGAGTCACAAGAGCAAATCCGTGCAGCGCTAGCATTGGGTGCTGATCGTGGTGTTTTAGTATTGACTGACGCCAAGCCTTATCCACTGCAAATCGCTAAGATTCTGAAAAGCATTGCTGAGTCTGAATCTACAGATATTATCCTATTGGGTAAGCAAGCGATTGATGACGACAACAACCAAACTGGTCAGATGCTAGCCGCATTGATGGGTATTGGTCAGGGTACGTTTGCCTCAGAAGTGAAAGTTGAAGGCGATAAAGTCAACGTCACACGTGAAATCGATGGTGGTTTACAAACGCTTGCACTTGACTTGCCAGCGGTGATTACGACTGATTTGCGCTTGAATGAGCCACGTTATGCCAAACTGCCTAACATCATGAAAGCGAAGAAAAAGCCACTTGATGAAAAAACGCCAGCTGATTTTGGTGTTGATATGGCTTCTAAGCAAGAAATTATTAAAGTTGTGCCACCTGCTGAACGTAAAGCTGGTATTACAGTGAAGTCAGTTGATGAATTGGTCGATAAGCTAAGAAACGAAGCAAAAGTAATCTAGTACTTTGTTATAGCGTATTCTGCGTAAAACTATCATAACGCGGCTCACGTATTTAAAAGCTAAGCGTATGCATAATTTTATGAACAGATGACCACATGAATAGATGATACGAACAAATAAAGGATAAAAACAATGGCAATTTTGGTATATGCAGAACATGACAATGCCAGTCTAAAAAAGGCAACTTTAAACACTATCGCTGCTGCTAAACAAATGGGTAGTGATGTCCATGTATTGGTCGCTGGTAGTGGTGCACAAGCAGTTGCTGATGAAGCCGCTAAAGCTGAAGGCGTATCTAAAGTATTGCTAGCAGACAACGCAGCTTATGAGCATCAATTGGCGGGTAACGTTGCGTTGCTCGTTGCGGATGTCGCTAAAGACTACAGCCATATCATCGCACCAGCAACAACGACTGGTAAGAACTTTATGCCACGTGTTGCAGCATTACTTGATGTTAGCATGTTGTCAGAAGTTTCTGCTGTCGTAGATGCTCAAACGTTTGAGCGTCCTATCTATGCAGGTAACGCGACGGCAACAGTTAAAACTTCAGAAGACAAAGTAGTGTTGACTGTACGTACTACTGCATTTGATCCAGTGGCGAGTGAAGGTGGATCAGCAGCTGTTGAGACTATCGACAATGTACAAGAGACTGGTAAAGCAAGCTTCGTTAATGAAGAGATGGCCAAATCGGATCGTCCAGAGTTAACGTCAGCAAGTATCGTTGTATCTGGTGGTCGTGCATTAGCAAATGGTGAGAACTTCACTAAATATATTGAACCATTGGCTGACAAATTGGGCGCTGCTGTTGGTGCATCACGTGCTGCAGTAGATGCAGGCTATGTACCAAACGATATGCAGGTTGGTCAAACAGGTAAAATTGTTGCACCAGACTTATATATCGCAGCAGGTATCTCAGGCGCGATTCAGCATTTAGCGGGTATGAAAGATTCTAAAGTTATCGTTGCTATCAACAATGACCCAGAAGCACCTATCGCGAGCGTTGCTGATTACTTCCTAGAAGCGGATTTGTTTGAAGCGCTACCTGAGTTAACTAGCAAGGTTTAATATATAGTCACAGAACTGCTAAACGGCTACGGCGTTACCCTCCTTAGATGTACGACTTGTACAATTTGCAGTCGGCTGCCTTGTATCCGTTTTAGATTTCTTGGACTATATCAGTAGTAGACAAATAATAAAAAACCCACTATTAAATGATAGTGGGTTTTTTTGTACTTTACAGAAAGGTTTTTATTTGCAGTTATAAACCAAAGCTAAGCGTAATTTCTTTGACGCAAGGTTTCATATAGACATAACGAACCTGCAATCGCTACGTTTAGGCTTTCTTGACCGTTTGGCTGTGGTAGAGCAATAGGGGTGGCACACTGCATCAGTTCATCACAAACGCCTTGTCCCTCATGACCCAGAATCCAAGCGATTGGTTCTTTTAAGTCATGTTGGTAAATTACTGTATCGGTATGTGAGCTGGTTGCTAATAGGGGTACTTGGACATAATCTAATATATCTTGCACGCTGAGACCTTCATAGATAGTTAGGGCAAACTGCGCACCCATACCTGCTCTTAGCGTCTTAGGAGACCATGCTTGTGCTGTGGCATCGGTACAGAGTATGTTCTTGATGCCAACTGCTGCTGCAGTGCGTAGTAAAGTACCAACATTACCACTATCCTGGACATCATTAAGGATCAGGCAATCATCATTAATTATCGTTAAGCCATGGATTGGTATATTGATAAGCGCCATGATGTCGATACCCGTACCCAAGCTACGAATACTCTCATATAGCGAGTCTGATAACGTTAAGATAGGCGTATAAGTCGGCAGACGAGTTAAAACCTGCTGAACCTCAGAGTTATTATGGGCAGATTCGGCTAGCAAAATTTGGGTAAACGGGTAGTCACTACGCAGAGCCGCATCAATGAGATGAATCCCTTCAATGACAGTCTGACCTTGTTTTTTACGCTGGCGTGCCTGCGCCAATAGTGCCTTTACCAGCTTGACCGTCGTATTCTTATCTGAGGTAATCAGCTCGGTGGGATTTGCTACCATAATGGATCGCTTAAAAAATATAGAGAATTTGAACCATCAGTATAAAACCATATAATTAATAAAGTTTGTACTGATGGCTATCAGATTGATTCGGCTAATTTATTGACCAGCATGCTTTACATGTAAGTCTTTAATGTAGGCCACTTCGTTTTTGCTACCAAGTACCACTGGGACACGCTGATGAATATCTGTCGGTTCAATATCCAGAATGCGATTAACCGCATCCGTTGCACCGCCACCCGCCCGCTCAATCAATAAACTCATCGGGTTAGCTTCGTACATTAAGCGCAATTTGCCTGCTTTATTGGCATACTTGGTGTCAAATGGATAAGTGAAGAGCCCACCGCGACATAAGATACGGTGCACGTCACCAACCATGGCGGCAACCCAGCGGGTATTGAAGTCGCGACCACGCACACCAGCTTCGCCAGCGATTAATTCATCGATATACTGCTGCATCGGTGCGCGCCAATAGCGATAGTTTGAGGCATTGATAGCATATTCACTGGTATCGGCATTGATTTGGACATTGTCTTCAATCAGTATATAGTCATTAGTATCGGGATCTAAGCTAAACATAACGACGTTATTTGCGATGGTCAGCGCTAGTACAGTGGAGGTGCCATATAATAAATAGCCAGCTGCTAGCTGCTGATTGCCCGCTTGTAAGAAGTCGCTATTTTCACTGAGTTGACCTTGGCGCTGGTAGGGGAGAATAGAGAAAATAGTGCCAACCGCCATATTAATATCGATATTTGATGAACCATCTAGAGGATCGAACAAGACCAAGAGGCTGCCATCGGCATTGGCGGGAGTCGCATCATCAAGCTCCTCTGAAGCAACCCCTGCGCAATGAGTATTTTTTGCCAAAGCATCTAACAATAAATCATTGGCCAATACGTCTAGCTTCTTTTGCTCTTCGCCTTGGACGTTTTGATTGCCGGCTTCACCCAAAATATCTGCTAACGCCCCTTTTCTAAGTAACTGCGAAATGGTTTTGCCAACGCCTGTGACCGTCGTAATGACGTCGTTCAGTGCAGGACTGTTCGCATTGGTGTTTAAATAATGTGCTAAGGTCGTCATGAGGCTTCCTAATAAATGGCATGAAAAATTGAGAAAAGATAAGCGTTAAAGGAATTTAACAGGTAGTACGAGCTACTCTCTGAACAAGTAAATCTTCAAATAGGTGGCATAGCGTCTTTGTCCTGACCACAAAATCAGCTACACTATCGCTATTATTATTTATTGATAGTTTTACAATGCTGGTTTTCTATTGTGGTGGGTACCGGTCTATGCCTATTATTTAATAGGGTAGCTGAGTGAGTTTTATATCGCTTATATGATTACAGTAAATTGTAGCAAATAAGCGTCTAAATGTCCCCGTATCTGTGCGTATCCGCTATAAATCAACAAACAAAGATGAATAAACCCGTTATTATTGACTCTATAAACCAACGATAAAGACTTGCCATTATGTCAAATTCTACTGATAGCAGTGCAGCCCATAGCATCTCACCGACAGATTATGCCAAATTCGATCCCGATACCATTCATCAAAAATTGAATACCTCATTGAGTCGTCCACAGCTTAATGTAGATGGTGGTATCCGGCATTTTTTGGGCGTGGAAGGGTTAAATAAAGCACAGTTACAGGCAATTATTGCCAAAGCTGAGACATTTTTTGATAATAATGGACAATTGATCAATCGTCCTGAGCTGGAAGGCTACACGGTGATGAATCTGTTTTTTGAGCCTTCCACTCGTACGCGCACAACCTTTGAAGTGGCTGAAAAACGTCTGGGTGCCAATGTGCTGAATATCGATATCGAGCGCTCTAGTACCAAAAAAGGCGAGAGCTTGCGCGATACCTTGTGGAATCTGCAAGCCATGACGGCGGATATCTTTGTCGTACGCCACTCTGCCTCAGGCGCTGCCCATTTTATGGCGACGGAAGTCACACCTGATATCGCTATCATCAATGGTGGCGATGGCTGGCACGCGCATCCAACCCAAGGGATGCTTGATATGCTCACCATTCACCGCGAAGCGCCGCGCCCCTTTGAAGCGCTGTCGGTTGCGATTGTTGGGGACATTAAGCACTCACGCGTCGCGCGCTCAGATATCAGTGCCTTGCAAACGTTAGGTGTCAAAGATATTCGTGTCTGTGCGCCACGTACTTTGTTGCCTAAAGGCATTGAGCGTTTTGGCGTACAAGTTTATGAAAATATGAATGAATGCGTGACCGACTGCGATGTCATTATGGGTTTGAGAATACAAAACGAGCGTATCGGCTCGCCGCTGCTAGCATCATCGAATGAATACTATAAGCACTATGGTATTACCCCAGAGCGTGTAGCTTTAGCCAAGCCTGATGCGTTGGTGATGCACCCAGGTCCGATGAATCGCGGTGTTGAGATTGCCTCTAGCGTTGCTGATGGTGCCCAATCTGTGATTCTAAAGCAGGTTAATAACGGTATTGCGATTCGTATGGCAGTATTGTCACTCGCGATGGAAGGTCAACGCGCTCATCAAGCAGCTGGTAAATAATAGCTGCTGCACTGTCTTATTCTCACTTATTTCATTTTATTGATACGGTAATAACGCTCATGTCCACTATGCTTAATACTGATGCCCCGCTAATCGATCATCTTCCTGATACCTTTAAGGCATCACTTTCAAATACTGTGAAAGCCAAACTGGCCAGTCTTGAAGCTGGATGCGAGATGTGGTTGCTGCCACCGTTGGTTGACTTGTGCGCCCGTCTACGTGAACCAGGACAACAGCAACATGGCACGTTAGAGTCAGAAGGGCGTGCAGCCCGTGCCAATGGGTTTTTGCATGTGGTTATCCCACCCGATACCAATCCTATTTTAGAAAACGGTTCACTGTTGAAAGGTTTGCGTGAGCGCGCGCTTGAAGATGGCGGTATTTATTTACATATCTTGGGTGCATTAACCGCAGGTTTGGAAGGAGAGCGTCCGTCCAATATTGCGGGACTCAAAAAAGGGGGCTGTATTGCCGTCTCTAATGCGCGCCGACCTTTTGCCAATGATTTGGTATTACTGCGTACCTTAGAATATGCCGCGACTTTTGGGATGAAGGTATTCTTTTATCCTGATGAACCAAGTCTCTCGGGAGATGGGGTAGCGCATGAGGGTTATATTGCCTCTTATCACGGACTACAAGGTATACCGTGGATTGCTGAAACCGTTGCCTTGTCTACACAGCTATTGATGGTAGAAGAAACGGGGATTGCTGCGCATTTTAGTCAATTGTCTTGCAAGTCTTCGATAGAGCTGATGCGCTGGGCGAAAGACAAAGGCTTGCCAGTGACTTGTGATGTAGCTATGCATCAGTTGTATTTAACCGATGACAATTTAGAAGGTTTTAATGCTCAAGCCTACGTGTTACCGCCACTACGCAGTAATACCGATCAGCAAGCTATCCGTCGCGGGCTCAAAGATGGCACTATTGATGCTATTTGTAGTCATCATGAACCTTTGAATAGTACTGCTAAAAAAGCACCGTTTGCCGATTGTACGCCTGGCATCTCAAACTTTGATACTTTTATGGCGCTGGCATGTCAACTGGTCAATGATGACGTACTTACTTTAGTGCAGCTAGTCGATAAAATCTGTCTGAACCCTGCAAAAATCGCTGGTATTAATACGCAATACGAAAATGCAGGCGGTGCCGTTTTGGTCGATCCGAATATTGAGTGGCAAGTCACGGCGCAATCAATGCTATCCAATGGTAAAAACACGCCATTCTTTAACCAGCAACTGCACGGGCGCGTCGTGGAGACGTTCTTTGGCTAATTTGCCCCAACGGGATGAGCCTTTAGAGCCATCCTCGAAGGGTAGCCGTCATGCAAGGCTCGGTCGGGATAATAGGCTACGCGGTGAATCTAGCGAGTCGATCAAAGCGGTGGCCGTCTATGAAGTGGCTAAAGGCATTGGCGCGCTACTCGGGGCAGGCGCGTTATGGCTATGGCATACCGACCTTGAGCGTTGGCTTGCCACCGCCACAGCAACCTGGCAGCAGAACTTTGGTCATCTTCTTGCACCGCAAGTAGAGAGTACGGTACGAATTGCCCAACAAGCCAGTAAAAACTGGCCTCTATTTTTATTACTGATATTTATTTATGCAGCGATACGCTTTATTGAGGCTTATGGCTTGTGGCAAGATAAAACATGGGCGTATTGGTTTAGTGTCATCGGTTATGGAATATTTATTCCCATAGAGTTATATTATCTGCTTGCTCGTCCGTTTGATTGGTTTAAACTGGCTATTTTTGTTTTAAATATTATCATCGTTATTGTGGTATACCGTAATATGAAGCAAAAAGGTCTAATATAAAGTTTTATAGTCAGAGCACTTTTAAACCTCTACAGTGTTACCCGTCCTAGATGTACTTAGTGTACTATCTGCGGTCGGTCGCCTTGTAGCGATTCTGAAATTCCTTGACTATAGATACTGATTAAAAAACCCAGCATAAAGTTAATCGCTTGTGCTGGGTTTTTGTTATCCGCAAGCTTTTATAATTGATAGCTTTATTGTTTATAGTTTTACTTTTTATAGCTCAACTGTTTTCTCTTCAGTGCGAATGCTTCTAGCGACTTTACCGACGCTCAGGCCTTGCACTAAAATAGAGAAAATTACGACTGCATAAGTAAGCGCCAATAAAATGTCGCGCTCTGTGCCCATAGGCAATTGCAGTACTAGGGCGACTGAGATACCACCGCGTAATCCGCCCCATGTCAGCACCTTCCACGCACCCGTTGGCAAGTTAAGTTGACGACTGAACGTCTTGGTTGTCATACCAACCACCATCAATCTTGCTAGTAGGGCGATGATAATAGTCAGACCGCCTGCGATAAATAAGTTACCCGAATAAGCGATTATCACTACTTCAAGACCAATCAAAACAAATAAAATGGCGTTGAGAATCTCGTCTATTAACTCCCAAAATAAATCAATATAATGGCGAGTCTTATCACTCATTGCCAGCTCACGCCCACGGTTGCCGACCATTAAGCCCATCATTACCATAGCGAGTGGTCCTGATAGATGCCAATGGCTGGCCAGCGCGTAGCCGCCTATGACGCCCGCTAACGTTAACAAAACCTCTTCTTGATAGCTATCAATGCTCTTTAGTAAATAATACAAAATAGCACCTAGCACCAAGCCAAAGACAACACCGCCACCAGCCTCGACAGCCAAGGTATGTGCCACATAATTGACCGTTGGAATATCACCGCTAGATAAAATGCCAAGCAACAAGACAAAAATAACAACGCCGATACCATCGTTGAATAAGGACTCGCCAGCGATGACCGTTTCGATACTTTTTGGCGCGCCAGCTGATGCCAGAATACCCATCACGGCAATCGGATCAGTCGGTGATATCAAAGCACCAAATAATAAACACCACAGAAAAGGCAAACCAAAATCAAATAGCGGCAGCATAAAGTAGAGGGCAGTAGCAATAAGCAATGCTGACACTATCGTGCCAAGACCGGCAAGGATACCAATAGGTAGCTTGTAACGTTTTAAATCACTAATATTGACGTGCAGCGCCCCTGCAAACAGCAGCATAGAGAGCATGCCATCGAGCAATACTTCCGTAAAATCAAGCTGCTCTAAGAGGCTGACTTCATAATCAATGAGCTGATCAAAGCCTAAAAACCCCAAAAATATCGCGCCGATAGACAAAAGAATGGAGATGACCATGACGCCAATGGTGGTGGGTAACCCGACGAAGCGATGATTGACATAGGTCAACAAAGCAGTAATTGATAAAAAAATCGCGCTGATTTCAAGGATGGTCAGACTGGTAGTAGATGCCATGAAAGAAGTCTCAGGTGAATATAAAAGTATCTCTAAGCCAAAAGCTTATGAGCGTGTTATAAATAGGAGGTTTGTTCTTATTTTACTAATATTTGGTATTGCTAATAACTCAGATCGCTAGCTTGATTCTGTCTGTAACGCTTTATCGATGTGGGCGGCAAACTCACTCATGTATGCAAAATATTGATGGGTAGCATCGTCATTAAGAATAAATTGCTTTGCCTGCTGACACATGGCTTTTAAATCGTTGACCAACTCGCTATAGCTCAGATTTTCCTCGCCTGCACGCGCCACCAAGCTCAGCTCATGCAGTAAGGTTTGTTGCTGTGCGCCATTCACGCGCGCGTAGTTAAGGTCGACCATCGCCTGACAGAGTGCTTTTAATACCATCAGGTCAGCCGTCGCGTAACGGCGTATCTCGCCAAGCGAAGTATCAATAAAGTCCGATATCTTGGGTGTATGAGTGACAACAGCCAAGATAGACACTCGCTGCTGCGGCACAAAATTTTCAGAGGTTTCGTCGTTATCTTGCGTTGGTGAGTAAAAATGGTATGGACTTGGTGGCTGACGGCGCATCATGGTACTTATGCAAGTAGTCAATGATTGCACGCAATTGACAGCCGTTTTAGGATCGTTGATACCAGGAGACAGCGCCCGTACCGCTATCTCAGTCATTTGTCCTAGGCTATACGCGATGTCATTAGAGTGCGTCACCCGTTGCTCAAGGCGTATGCAAGTGGCAAAGCGCTGCCAAAATATGCCGTCGGGTGCACGCGGTATCACCGCAAGATGGTTTATCTTAGTCTTTTTCAGGTTGTTTGGATGGTCTGCTGGGCGCTGATAGAAATAGCCGATGACATTTTTATCAGTGACAAAATGGCCCAGATTGGTATGGAGTTGTACCACGCCACCGTAGTCTTGTGTCAAAGTAATCAGAGATTCTAAATAAATTTGTTGCAGGTAGCCGCAGCTTGGTGAGTAGATGGGTGTCGCTAACCAAGTGTGAAACTGCTCAACATCATGATGCTCGATATCACGCTGATGCTCGATATCGCAATGGTCGCCATACCAATAGTGAATGTTTTTAAGCGCATCGTTGCTGGCATTTTCAATGACATGCGATGCTTGAATGGCATGCACCATATGTTGCACGAAGTATACCAACAATAAGGCACAGATAATCGCCATAATAATGGCAAAGGTCACCGCCAACTGCGGCACACCAAAGTCAACGTCATACTTATGAATCGACTTTAAAACCAATAAGCTATAGCTAAAAGTACCGATAAACGCGCCTAAGACAAACTGATTCGGCGTATCTGTCAAAAAGTTACGTAATAATCGAGGGCCAAATTGTGAGGAGGCCATCGACAGTACGGCAATAGTAATCGAAAATGTAGTACCTGCGACGCCAAGTACTGCACCTGCAATCGCAGTCATAATTGCGCGCGCCGCATCATCATCACCAGTAAAGGCAAAACTCAGCTCCCTAACGGTTTCACGGTCAAAGTGCTCATCAATCGTGACTAAGATAGGGGCAAGTAAAATACCCGCAAGCACACAAGCGGTTGGGATAAACCAATAAGAGCCAATTAATTGCTCCCACAGGTTTTTCAAGCGATCAGGCAAGTCGGTTAGCGTCTTTAGCGACCATAACTGTGCGAGGTTTTTTAAGCCGTTCTGCCCTGTATCGACCGCGCGGGTAAAAAGAGTATTTTTAGTATGGTTGTCGGCTGCCATAAGTCTTAAGGTATCCAAAATAATAGTTATTCGACAATTAATAGATATTTATTAGCTAAGGCACATTAACCGCCATCACGCTCACTAATAATTTTTACTACTTATTTATTAGTTTATTTATATTGCTTTTGGGTTGTCTGCTTCAGTAATGATAGCGCTTTTACCGCCACGTCTATCAGTGTCAAGGGCTGCTGGTTGTTCGTCGGTATCTTTAGGAATCACAATTTCGTGGTTATGATTGTCGCAGTCTAGATCGCTGTCTTTATCATAAGCCGCAGGGTCAAAATGCGGGGCATCATGATGAATGCCTGAGTCGTCTTTGGCTAATTGCTGAGTTGAAGTAGTCATCGTTTTTCTAAACAGTTTGTTTTTATTCTGCGAGTGAGCGCTGGCTTTGTCATTTGCTGACTTTTTGCGCGGCTCACTGTTGGTAAAGATAGTGCCCAATGGCAAGTTCAGCTGCTGTTTGGCAAACGCTTCAGTATTCTCAAAGCGAGCCACCAATAAGCTTAGCCAAGGCTTTTGATCTTCTTGATTCATCTCATCCAGCTCATCCTTGATGGGTAGCGGATAAGGCAGCGTGCGATAAAAATCCCATAACGTCATGTTGCTCAAGTCTCTTTTGAGTACATAGTCATCATCTTCGGTCATGGTAATGAGATTGCAGTCCTGCAGATAATTAATGTAGGTATACCATTTCGGTAGCTCTTTGCGACCTAGCACATTACGCAGCGCTTGTTCGCTGACCGCTTCACCCTCTAAGTGATGGATATACACGAGATTCAACATGTCTAGCAAGCTAAGTAGTGGATGGCGCGGGTAGACTTCCTCAGTTTCAAAAATCGTCAAGGTATAGCTAATCTCGACCCCTAATAAAATTAAGTTCCAAGACAAATAGATCCATAATAAAAAGATAGGTAGCGCGGCAAAGGCACCATAAATAGCCTCGTAGCTGGTAAAGTTGGCCATTACCGTACCAAAAAGATGTTTCATCAGCTCAAAAACAATGGCGACAAAGATACCAGCAATCGCTGCATTTTTCGCTGGCACGCGGGCTTTTGGGATAAACCAATACATTCCTATAAAGCCAGCAATGGTTATGCCAATTGAGACGGCTTGTACCCAAAAAGACCAATCAATACCATAACCTGCAATTTGGCGGTTTAAGAAGCTCAGGCTTTGCACGGCACTTGAGGCGATAAAGGCTGTACCCAAAACCAGCGGCCCCATAGTAACGATGGTCCAATAGCGCAGCATGCTTTTGATGCCACCTGAACGATTTTCTACCCGCCAAATTTGGTTAAAAGCACGCTCAATGGTTGTCAAGGTCATGATGGTGGTAAAAAACAACACCATCGCACCAATGATAGTCAGATTAGATGATTTTTCAGCGAAGCTATTAATGTACTCACTGACTTGCATGCTCGATTGCGGCAGTAAGTTACTATAAATCACCTCATAAATCTGTGCTCTGACCGAAGCCAATGCTGGTACCGAGGACAGAATCATCAATAGCACCGTCAGTATCGGTACAATAGATAACATGGTGGTATAGGTAAGCGATGCTGCTTTTTGCTGGCAATTGTCTTCAAAAAAGTGCCGGGTTAAAAATCGTAAGAACTGAAACCAGCGTTGGTGTAAGAACGGGAGTTTTTTTAATAGGTTTTCCATGTCGACCATTTAGCAGCGATGAGAGTGACAATAGTGTAACAAAAATGAGTCGCAGGCATCTGCCAAATAATTGTGTCAAAATGCACAGCAGCAACCGTTACCGTGTTTGGCTCGCTATAATGTCAAGCAGGGTTTGTTTGCATGTCAGTCAATGACTCGGGCATAATGTGCACATACATTTTGCTGATAAATTCTGCAAAATGTATCGCAATGGCTGTGTAAAAATGAACAACCTGCTGGCATATTAAAACGCTGGTACACTGCCAATGCTATTAAAGATAATAATTGAAGACAATAACGTCGATGATTTTATGAGGAAGTTTTGCTAATGAGTCAGACCGCCCCTTATGTTTTGGTACTCTATTATTCTAGTTATGGTACGACTAAGACATTAGCATATGCGATTGCCCAAGGAATTGAAGATGCTGGCATAAGCGCGCGTATCCGCACTGTGCCTACCGTTGCCCCCGAAACCACGGCAAGCAAGCCTGCGATACCAGATGATGGTGATCTGTATTGCACCATGGATGATCTAAAGGACTGTAGCGGTCTGGCGCTTGGTAGCCCGACGCACTTTGGCAATATGGCCGCACCCATGAAATACTTTTGGGACAATACGGTCACCCTTTGGCTGGCAGGCAATCTACAAAACAAACCAGCTTCGGTATTTACGGCGACCGGCTCGATGCATGGCGGCCAAGAGACGACACTGCTGACCATGATGTTACCGTTGATGCATCATGGCATGATGATCGTAGGTATACCGTATGCAGAGCCCGCCCTCAATCGTACTAATCGCGGTGGTACGCCTTATGGCGTGAGTCATGTCAGCGGCGCGTTGCATGATCAACCGGTATCTGCTGATGAGCGTGAATTGGCGATCGCCCAAGGTCGTAGACTGGCTATCACAGCGACGGCTTTAGCACAGGCTAACTTTGGTCGCTAAGCTGCATTGATATATTGCTGATAAGGAAAAACCTTTCTAATGGCTACTAACCGCTCTAAGAACAAGGCCAATGCCCCAGTAGAGAATACTGCTGACACTGGCAAGCCTATTGCACCGATGCGCCAACGCTTGCTGCTAACGTGGTTAGTTTGGGTGGCATATCGGTTGCTGGCTTTGCCGATTATGATCAGTGTTTTTAATCCGACTAGCCCCGATATCATTGGTGGTATCGCTTGGCAAGCGCTGTGGTTGATTCCTGCCTTTATCCTGACACCAGTGATATTACGTGGTCGCTCGCCCTATATGTTATTGATTGGCAGTATGCTGACCCTAGTATATTTAGGGGCGAGTGGAGTCGTGTTATTCACCCGCGTCTATGGCAGCAGTATGATTGAAATTATGGTTTATTTGCTTGATTTCGTGCTGTTGTTCTTGATTAATACTTGGTTGTTTTTACTGCTCAAACGTCTGCCTTCGATGAATAACGTGGTTAAGCAGCCTCGTTCTCGCTAGTCGTTCTTTATCAATTTGAGACATCCATTTAATCCCATAAAAAAGCGGTGCTCCATGCAGAGCGCCGCTTTTTTTGTGTTAATTATTTATTGTGAAATAAGTAATTAGTTAGCTTTGGTCAACTCTAAATCCATCTTTTTACCATCGTTGATTTGGCTTACTTTTACTGGTAGATAATCTAAGCTTGGTGCGAGCCAAAAACTGGTAGAGCGGCTGTTGTCATCATGGATGCGATCGACACGCACGGTATCAAAGGTACCGGCTGGCACGGTGATTTTGGTATTGCCAGATTTTTTAAAGGGTGTTTTCTCAATTTTATCTTTCTTTGCCATATAGTAATTGCCCGAGAACTTACCGTTTAATAAGTCTTGGCGAATTTGCACCTCAAGGCTTAAATCATCAAAAGCTTGCTGCGCCATATTTAGGGTTGTTGATTTGCCTTTATAGTTACTGACGACTTTTTTACTGCTTGGGTTAAAGTCTAATTTATGCGTACGCCCAATTCCTAAAAGTTTATAAGTGGTACTGGCTTGAGTTGGAATGACATTATTACCATTGATGGTAAAGGTACTATTTTGTGCGGCGCTTGCGACACCGGCTACCCGTGCATTGACATTATATTTCCACGTATTGCCTGATTTATTAAGCGTGCGAGTAGCCGTGCCTTTGTATTTGTCTTCTACCGTAAAGCTATAATTGGCGCTTGATGGTTGAATGGTTTTTGCGCTGGCAAGGGTAGGGGCAGTCATACTCAAAGCTCCGATGGCAGCAATACTAGCGCCCGTGGTTAAGGCGGTTAAGAATTTAGATTTACTGCGCGTTGTATTATTAGCGTTAACGATTGATGGTTTTTGATTGATTGATAAAAAACTCATGGATATTCCTTAATTTCTATCTGTAGGATGGTTTATAACTATTATTATGTTATTAAGCACTATAATGGTCATACTCTGTTACATTTTCAAGGGTCACCGCAGAGTCAGACGTGTGGCTCTTGTAGCCGATGTTACTGACAGTTGACCTTATTACTAAGAGTAACTTACTGTGAGCACCTTACTATAAAGCACTTTAGAATAGGCAAAAACGGCTCTGACTTTGCTTATTATGGCAACTCGTTAAAGCTTCTATGACGGGTTATCGTTTTTATATTGAGGTCTTTATTTTAGGGCGCTTTGAGCGATTCTTGGTTATTCGTAGATAAATGCGCTACTAACTCAAAAATTCTTGTAAATTTTTGGCGTTTACACTTGAACCGAACTCACCTTGCCCCCACTTTTTGAAACAAGCTCAACACTTATCCTTATTATGCTGTTTAAAAAAATAGCGTTTGAAGATATAAGTATTGAGACACTCAAACCAAATAAACTTTTAATTCAAACAACCAACTTATTGGAGACATATTGATGAATATTCGTCCTTTACATGATCGTATTGTTGTCCGCCGCATAGAAGAAGAAACCAAAACGGCCGGTGGTATCTTGTTACCTGGTTCTGCTCAAGAAAAGCCTTCACAAGGTGAAGTGCTAGCCACTGGCAACGGTCAGATTCGTGACAACGGTGAAACTCGCGCGTTAGATGTAAAAGCTGGCGACAAAGTCTTGTTCGGTCAATATGCTGGTCAAACCGTGAAAGTTGACGGCGAAGAACTACTTATTATGAAAGAATCTGATGTATTGGGTGTGCTAGAAGGCTAGTCCTTTTTGAGTATGTTTATACTCAGCGCATTTAAGACAATTGTTCTTAACAATACTGTATCGACTCATTCAATTGTATTTCTATACTTATAATAATGGAGTAATTTAACATGGCTAAAGACGTAAAATTCGGCATAGATGCCCGTAAACAAATGATGGACGGCGTAAACGTCCTAGCAAACGCAGTACGTGTAACCTTAGGCCCTAAAGGTCGTAATGTGGTGATCGATAAATCTTTCGGCGCACCTACCATCACTAAAGATGGTGTATCGGTTGCCAAAGAAATCGAGCTTGAAAACAAATTTGAAAACATGGGCGCTCAATTAGTCCGTGAAGTCGCTAGCCGCACCAACGATGTCGCTGGTGATGGTACAACGACTGCGACCGTATTGGCTCAGTCAATCTTGCAAGAAGGCATGAAGTCTGTTGCTGCCGGCATGAACCCAATGGATCTTAAGCGCGGTATCGATAAAGCGGTTCGCGCTGCTGTTGAGCAAATCCATTTGCTATCAACCCCAGCTGACGATTCAAAAGCAATTGCTCAAGTAGGCTCTATTTCTGCCAACTCAGACACTAAAATTGGTGAATTGATTGCTCAAGCGATGGAAAAAGTCGGTAAGCAAGGCGTCATCACTGTTGAAGAAGGTTCAAGCTTTGAAGATACCTTAGAAGTTGTGGAAGGTATGCAGTTCGACCGTGGCTATATCAGCCCGTACTTTGCGAATAAGCAAGACAGCTTAACCGCTGAGTTTGAAAACCCATACATCTTGCTTGTTGACAAAAAAATCAGCAACATTCGTGAGATCGTGCCATTACTTGAGCAAGTCATGCAGCAAAGCAAGCCATTGCTAATCATTGCTGAAGACGTAGAAAACGAAGCATTAGCAACTCTAGTTGTGAACAATATGCGTGGCGGTTTAAAAACTTGTGCAGTTAAAGCACCAGGTTTTGGCGATCGTCGTAAAGCTATGCTAGAAGATATCGCCACGCTAACTGGCGGTACGGTTATCTCTGAAGAGATTGGTCTGAGCCTTGAGACTGCTACTCTAGAGCAATTGGGCACGGCTAAGAAAGTCACTGTCGGTAAAGAAAACACCGTTATCGTTGATGGCGCTGGTAACAAAGCTGACATCGAAAACCGTGTGGAGTCTATCAAACGTCAAGTAGAAGAATCAACGTCTGACTACGACAAAGAAAAGCTACAAGAGCGTATGGCAAAACTTGCTGGCGGCGTTGCCGTTATCAAAGTGGGCGCTGCGACTGAAACTGAAATGAAAGAGAAGAAAGATCGCGTTGATGATGCGCTACATGCGACTCGTGCAGCGGTCGAAGAAGGCGTTGTTCCTGGCGGCGGTGTTGCCCTAGTTCGTGCAATGAATGCATTGTCTGAGCTACGTGGTGATAACGACGATCAAAACGCGGGTATCAATATCTTACGCCGCGCAATGGAAGCCCCATTACGTCAAATCGTGACCAACTCAGGCGAAGAAGCGTCAGTGGTTGTGAACGAAGTGAAGAGCGGTAGCGGTAACTACGGTTACAACGCAGCTTCTGGCGAATACGGTGATATGCTAGACATGGGTATCCTAGATCCAGCGAAAGTTGCTCGTTCAGCACTAGAAAACGCGGCATCTGTTGCCGGTCTTATGCTTACGACTGAAGTCATGATTACTGAACTTGCTCAAGGTGATGATGGTATGGCTGGCATGGGCGCTGGTGGAATGGGCGGTATGGGTGGAATGGGCGGCATGATGTAACTCTACTTCTGCTACAAAGCGATTTCTCTTTGTTAGACGCGCTTAATTTACAATAGGTACTATTTTCGTGCGTCATCTGCGACAAATCGCTTTTCGCTAGAAGTATGACTTTGTCATAAAGTCTATTTAACCTAGTTCAAATAAAACCCCGATAGGCTTTGGCTTATCAGGGTTTTTTTATGCAAATTGGAGGGCTTTTAAAAACTATTGACTTACTTCATCTCGTCTAAACGTCCAAGTCTTATCGTCAGACAGCTCATCGACATAATAATAGCCCGCCAAATCAAATTGCTTAAGCTGCTCAGCATTGGTCAGTTTGTTATCTGCCGCATACTTCACCATCAGACCACGGGCTTTTTTGGCATAAAAGCTAATCACTTTATAGTGACCATTTTTCTCGTCTTCAAATCGTGGTGTGATAATTTCAGCATTTAGCGCCTTTTTTTTCACCGCTTTAAAATACTCATTGGAAGCCAAATTAATCAATACTTTGTCATCGCTATCAGCCATACGCGCATTGATGGTATCAGTAACTTCCTCGCCCCAAAACTCATATAAATTATCACCGCGCTCGTTTTTTAGTTTAATGCCCATCTCTAAGCGATATGGTTGAATCAAATCGAGAGGTTTCAATACCCCATAAAGCCCCGACAAAATACCTAGATGTTCATTGACATAAATGGCGGTATTTTTATCCATATGATACATATCAAGGCCCGTATAGACATCGCCATCAAATAAATAACCAGCCGGTTTAGCGGTATTACCAGACGCGTCATCGGTAAAGGGCTTGTCTTTGCTCCAACTCCATTGTTGGTTGCGCTCAGCATTTAGCTGGGCCAAATCGTCGGAGATGCTCATCAGCTCTTGCAAATCAATCGGCTCTTTCGATTTTAATGTTTTCATTAGCGCCTGTGAGTGCTCAATCAGCTCAGGCTGACTATGGTAGTTACCTAAGTTGACTGGCACCGCGTCTTTCTCATTGAGAGATTTGGCAGGGGAGAGTACAAAATACATAGTTATTCCTTATTATAGTGAATCCATGATCAATCTATGATGACCAACCTATTAAGGTGTCAAGCTTTCTCATTATACGATATACACAGGTTTAACTTGACTTACTCGGCACAGTTTTGTGTTTTTTAAGCTATACTGGCAGCTCGCAAGTATTCTATAGGTCGCAGTTAGTTCCCTCAGCCTATATATCATAAGGTCTAACGAGTTCTTTAAAAAGTAAAATTTTTTAATATAACAATAAAAGTTATGCAGATGGTGTAAATGCCTAACTTTTTATTTTACTTGTGGGTCATCATTAGGCAATGAAAGTTAGCGGACGTTATCTCTATAATAAAAAAGCATGATGGCAAATTCGCTATCATTTATTAAATTGATAATCTTTGGTGGTTAATGTTAAACCAATAGTGACCAAAGGTTTTTTTGTCCCCTGTGCTTTTTAAATGTGCGTTGAGGGTATTAAAGGTAGTCATTAAGACGTAAGTAAGGAGACGGTATGAAAATCGGTGTAATCAGTGCAGATATCGCGAGCGAGAGTCGCGTAGCGCTAACCCCAGACGCGGTCAAAAAATTGCGTAAGCTTGGGTTTGAAGTCGTCATACAGTCAGGTGCAGGTCAAGCAGCATATTATGCTGATGAGTTGTATCAGGCTGCTGGTGCCGATATTGCCAATAGCAGCGCCGAGGTAGTCACCCAGTCTCAGATTATTACCACGGTGAATGACTTGCCTGCTGCGGTGACAGAGAGCCTAACAACGGGTCAGATCGTCGTTGGTATGCTCGACCCCTATCGTAATAGCCAGCTAGATACTTATGCGGCTAAAGGCGTTACTACCTTTGCCATGGAGCTATTACCACGCACCTTGTCGCGCGCACAAAATATGGATGTATTGTCTTCACAAGCCAACCTTGCTGGTTATAAAGCAGTACTACTAGCTGCCAACGAATATTCGCGTCCGTTCCCGATGTTTATGACCTCAGCCGGTACGGTTAAACCTGCCAAAGTCGTCATTTTAGGTGTCGGTGTTGCAGGTTTGCAAGCCATTGCAACGGCGAAGCGTTTAGGCGCCGTCGTTGAAGCCAGTGATTTACGTCCGACCGCTCGCGAGCAAGTAGAGTCATTGGGGGGTAAATGGCTTGATGTGCCGATGAGTGCAGAGGAAGCTGAGACAGCTAAGTCCACAGGCGGCTATGCGTGGACACCATCGGAGCAATATGTCAAAGACCAAGCAGCAGTGGTTGACAAAGCATTAAGCAATGCTGATATTGTCATCACGACTGCGCAAATTCCTGGTCGTAACGCACCACGCTTGGTGCACGGAGCCACGCTTGCCAAAATGAAAGCCGGTTCAGTGCTGATCGATATGGCAGCTGGCACGGGCGGCAACGTCGAAGGCAGTGTGCCTGATGAAACCATCACCACGGCCAATGGCGTGCGTATTGTTGGGGCGGCCAACATCCCATCGCAACTGGCAGCACAGTCTTCAGATTTATATGCCAATAACCTTGTTAACTTTATCACAACCTTAATTGCTCCTGCCGCTACAGATGACGCTCCAGCAACTAAACTGGCACTGAACTTAGATATGGAAGATGAGATTCAGGGCGCACTGGCAGTGACGCATGAGAGTCAGGTACGCCTCGCTAAGCGCTAGGTTTTAACCGCCTGTCACTTCACTATTTGTCACCATACATTTGCCAGACACGAATAAATTTTTAGGAGGATTAGATGATTGCCACTGTTTTAGCTGCAGCGCCAGCCGGTGCGGCCATGAGTAGCACACCATTTGTAGCGATTTTTACCGTATTTGTGCTCGCTATTTTTGTCGGATATTACGTCGTTTGGGGCGTCACGCCTGCATTGCACACGCCATTAATGGCAGTGACCAATGCTTTATCTAGTATTGTCATCGTTGGTGCGATGCTACAGACTGTCAATATTGACGGCGCTATGTTTACCCCAACCAGTTTGCTAGGTGCGTTTGCCGTATTTTTAGCCAGCATTAACATATTTGGTGGTTTTGCCGTGACTGAGCGTATGCTTGCAATGTTTAAACCCAAAGCAAAAAAAGCCCCAGTGGTAACGACTGAAAGCGGAGGCGACGCATGAGTGATTTAACAAGTATGATTGCAGCCAATGCTGACTGGTTTTATCTAATCGGTGCCATTCTTTTTGTCTTGACCTTACGTGGTCTATCTAGCCCAAAAACCGCCATTCGTGGTAACCGTTTTGGTATGGTGGCCATGGCGATTGCCGTTGCAACGACATTCTTCTTAGCGGAAGGCCCTGTGCTTTGGTTGATTGTTGGTGCCATGGTGTTAGGTGCTATCGTCGGTATGTGGAAGGCAAAAACGGTCGCAATGACTCAGATGCCAGAAACGGTTGCTTTAATGCATTCATTCGTTGGTTTGGCAGCTGTTGCCATTGCTCTAGCAACGGTACTTCATACTGAACAACAACATGGTACGGTTGCCCGTTTAGAATTGTTCATCGGTTGCTTTATTGGTGCGATTACTTTCTCAGCGTCTGTCTTCGCCTTTGGTAAATTGGCAGCGAAGAGTTGGGCCAAAACATTGGTCGGCGGTTGGGTCAAACCCGTGCAAGCTATCTTGTTCATTGCGATGATTGGCTTTGGTATCGTCTACTTTATGACTGATTCATTGCCTGCTTTCTACGCGATGGCAGTACTGGCGGTGGTATTCGGTTGGATGTGGATTGCCCCAATCGGTGGCGGCGACATGCCAGTCGTTGTGTCTTTACTGAACTCGTTCTCTGGTTGGGCGGCGGCCGGTATTGGTTTTACCCTTGGCAACTCGATGCTCATTATCGCCGGTTCGCTCGTTGGTTCGTCAGGTGCAATCTTGTCTTATATCATGTGTAAAGCCATGAACCGCTCATTACTTAACGTATTGTTCGGTGGAATGGGTACGGCAGCTGTGGCAGCAGGTGGCGATGATGGTGCACCAAAGAATTATAAAGCTGGTTCAGCAGAAGATGCTGGCTTCTTGATGGCCAATGCCAGCAACGTGGTGATCGTACCGGGTTATGGTATGGCGCAAGGCCGTGCACAGAATGCGGTAAAAGAGCTATATGAGCTATTAAAAGAAGAAGGTGTCAATGTTCGCTTTGCGATTCATCCGGTCGCTGGTCGTATGCCAGGACACATGAACGTGCTATTGGCTGAAGCGGATGTGCCGTACGATGACATCCTTGAGATGGATGAGATCAACTCAGACTTCGCCAGTACGGATGTGGTCTTGGTCATCGGTGCCAATGACGTGGTCAACCCTTCTGCAAAAGAGGATCCAACCTCACCTATCTTTGGTATGCCCATCTTGGAAGTGACCAAAGCTCAAACAGTGATGGTTATCAAACGTTCGATGAGCACGGGTTATGCAGGGCTTGATAACAGCTTGTTCTACATGGACAAAACTATGATGATCTTTGGTGATGCCAAGAAAATGGTAGAAGAGATGGTACGTAGTATCAATGGTGCTCATTAATCGCTAGAATCGGTTTTTGAATACGAGCTTTCAAATATAAGATTTCAAATAAAAAAGTCACTGAGGTGGCTTTTTTTGCGTTAAGGTAGGCAGCATTTATACTCAATCATTGTTTATACCAAGTACATTTATACAAAATAGGTTTGTACAAAATAAAAGTTAAGAGGGTTATTTATGAATATGTTGATACGCTTTTTTATTATGGTCAGTTTGCTAAAACAACAACTCAATCAGCAATCAGTGAGCGAGCGCCTGAGTATTGAATCCTTGACTGCACCGACGATTCGGCATTATCGAGTATTGCCACATGACATGGGCTTTCGGGATCATCTACCCAATTATCGCTACTTGTCTTTTATTGAGCTGAACGTTACCCGTTGGCTAATGGCATGCTGTCATCAAAAAGGTATTAAAAATTTAGCTTGGGTCATCGCCATGCAAGAGATGGTCTATCTTAAAGAGATTAAGTTTCTTAGTAAGTTGACAGTCAATAGCGTGCTGGTCGGTTGGGATAAAAAATATATCTATTTTGAAACGCGTTTCTTTGTAAAAAACCAGTTGATGGGCGTTGGTATGACTAAGTTTGTATTGACCAATAAAAAAGGGAAATGTGCGCCTGAGGTATTGGATATGACAGGGGAGCGGATGACCGAGGTGATTACGACGTGGAATAAGCACCAAGTGGCGATTAAGTCTACCAAATCTGCTGAGTCGTCGAAAGTAACAGAGAGTGCTTAACGAACTTGCCTATAATCATAGGACGAATTTTGATAGGATAGGGGCTATTAAATCAACCGTTAATTCGATCACATTTTTTATTAAAATTATAAAAGTTAAGGAGCCACTATGATCCCGCAAAAACTAAAATGGACTGACAGCTTAGATATCGCTATCGAGCTTTACGAAAAATTCCCAGAGACTGATCCACAGTACATACGTTTTACTGATTTGCATCGCTGGGTGACCGAGCTTGAAGGCTTTGATGATGATCCAAAAAAATCCAATGAAGGCATCTTAGAAGCCATTCAGATGAATTGGATTGATGAAGCGGATTAGACGAACGCTGCAACGTTAAGCAAGTGATTTAAGTATGGCTTTAGATAGTAGAGTTTTAACTTTATCTCAAATAAAAATCGAATAAATACACAGCATAGGCGATATCATGACTTCACAAGTTAAAGAGCTGTCCGACGCGATAGTTTGCAAAGGCATCAGTGCTCGTACCACTAATAATGCTGAAATCAGCCATGACACGGCCAAATTGGGTCGATTATGGCAAAAGTTTTATCAGAACCATATGAAAAGCCTTTCTAAAGGTGAAGATATTTATGGCGTCTTTCATAACTACGAGAGCGATGATTTAGTGGGCGCTTTTGATGTTGTGGCGAGCTGGAAAGCCGACGGTGACGATACGACTAATGCGAGCGATGTGGTCACAGTGAATATTCCTGCCGGAAAATATTTGGTATTTTCAGAAAAAGGCAATATGCCTAACACTGTGATGAATGCATGGGAAAAGGCTTGGGAGTACTTTAATAATCCAAGCTTTGAGCATACACGCACTTATAAGGTCGATTTTGAGCATTATATTGGCGGTAATTTAGAGTATGGGCAGGTAGATCTCTATATTGGTATTGAGTAGAGTCGCAACTCTATCACGCAATATTGTATGCGATGTAGGGTGGGTTAGCTCAATCGTAACCCACCAATTAGCATAAAAATGTAATCATCAAAGCGGCTTAATACTCACACTCTTTTTAAACACGGTGACATTAAAACTCGTTAGCTGTTTTAACTCTCTTTCTAAATTTTCAAAATCAGACTTAGTCAGTTTTTTGGGATAGTAGCTAATTGAGAGGCTAAGCTCTGAATCACCTGAGTAACCGACAGATTGCAATTTAGCGCCATGCATTTCTACAATGCGTGTAACTTCGTTAACATGTTCGTCATTATAAATCGAAAAATCTGCTACCTGAGCTTGGTTAATTGCTGATAGCTCTAAAGTTTCCAAGCTTCCCATCGCATCGATGACCCTACTGTCTAAAATGTTTATTACGATAGGTGCTCCTACCAACTTTGATAATGTT